>DASVEC010000639.1:0-16648 GCA_036380755.1 Iamia sp.
CGCGTGCCGGATCCGTCGAGCACGGCGATGAACACGGTGCGGTGGCGGACGCGCCGAGCCCGGACCTCGGCCCGGGTCACCACGCCGAGCACGGTCCCGTCGGCGTCGACCTCCTCGACCAGCTCGTCGGCCGCGCTCACGATGGCGTGGTCGCCTCGGCCCAGGACACTCCCTCGGCGAGCCGCATCCGCCAGCGGGCCAGCGGGGCGGGCCGGTTCATGCCCAGGGCGGCGACGACCTGGTCGCCCCGCCGGTAGAGGGCGACGAAGCGACGCTCGTCGAGGCTGCCGTCGACCACCCGGACCTCCTCGGCGGCGGCCGGCCGCCCGGCCAGCATGATCTTGCGGTCGTACTGGTCGGACCAGAACCAGGGCACAGGGGCAAAGGGGTGGCCTCCGCCGTCACCGGCCAGCAGGGTCTCGGCGGCGTGACCACCCTGGGCGATGGCGTGGTCCCAGTGCTCGACCCGGAGGTCCTCGCCGTAGGCCGGGTGGGGCCAGCGGGCCACGTCGCCGGCGGCGACGATGCCGGGGACCACCCGGCAGGTGGCGTCGGCCAGGACCCCGTCGCGGAGGGGCAGGCCCGACCGCTCGAGCCAACCGGTGTTGGGGGTGACGCCGATGCCGACGACCACGACGTCGCAGTCGATCGTGGTGCCGTCGGCCAGACGGACCCGCTCGACCCGAGCGCCGCCCTCCACCGTCTCGACCCCGACGCCGAGCCGCAGGTCGACGCCCTCGTCGCGGTGGACGGCGGCCACCGTCTCGGCCACCGCCCCGCCGAGCACCCGGCCGAGGGGCACCGGCAGCGGTTCGACGAGGGTGACGGCGAGGCCACGGGATCGCGCCGTCGCCGCCACCTCGGCCCCGATGAACCCGGCCCCGACGACCACGACCCGCGAGGGCCCGGCGTCGAGGTCGGCCCGCAGGGCCATGGCGTCGTCGAGCGAGCGCAGGACGTGGACACCGGTGAGGCCCTCGGTGCCGGGCAGCCGGCGGGGCGTGGCGCCGGTCGCGATCACCAGCCCGTCGTAGGCGAGGTCGGTGCCGTCGTCGAGCGTGACGGTGCGCTCCCGGGGCACGAGGTCGACGGCGGCGCGGCCGAGCGTCCAGGTCAGGTCGAGGGCGTCGTCGCGCTCGGACAGGAGGGCGGTGCGCTCCGGCTCCCACGTGCCGGCGAGCACCTGCTTCGAGAGCGGGGGCCGGTCGTAGGGCAGGTGGGGCTCGTCGCCGACGATCGTGAGCGTGCCGTCGTAGCCGTGACGACGCAGCGCCCGGGCCGCGTGCAACCCGGCCAGGGACGCGCCGACGACCACCACGTGGTGGAGCTCGGTCATGGGGCGACGGTGGGGGTGCGGTCAGTCCTCCAGGCGGATGG
Source organism: Iamia sp. (assembly GCA_036380755.1). Lineage (GTDB taxonomy): Bacteria > Actinomycetota > Acidimicrobiia > Acidimicrobiales > Iamiaceae > Iamia. Next base: position 1,378 of record DASVEC010000639.1, read on the forward strand.
CCTGCTTGGGACAGCGGACCACGGCCTCCTCGACCTTGGCCCGGAGCTCCTCCGGCGGCGTCTCGTCGAGCACGTAGAGGAAGTCGTCATCACGGACCTCGAACACCTCGGGGGCGACTTGCATGCAGACGGCGTTGCTCTCGCACAGGTCGTAGTCGACGACGACGCGCATGGTGGATCCTCTCGTCAGGGACGGGCAGGGTGACCGCACCATACCTGGACACGCGTCCAGCCTCCGGGGTGCCCGGGTGGGACCGCCACCACGCCGCGCCGTAACCTCGCCGCCGTGCCCCGCCTCCTGTCGCCCCGCCCCCTCGCCGCCGTCGTCGCCGTCGTGGTCGCCCTGGCCCTCGGCGCCTGCAGCCAGGACGAGGACGTCACCAAGGAGACGTTCCAGGAGGACCTGATCGAGCGGACGACCACCGACGACGAGCCGACGATCAGCGACGAGGCCGCGGCCTGCATCACCGATGCCATCTTCGACGACTACGACCAGGCCGAGGTCAACCGGATCTACACCGCCGCCACCGAGGACGAGCTGACCAACGAGCGGCGCGACGAGCTGGTCGTGATCAACGAGCGCTGCCTGGCCGAGCACCCCCTGGCCGGCGACGACGGCGACGCCGGCTCCGACACCACCACCACCGAAGCCGAAGGCTGACCCGCCTCTTGGCACGCGGTCGATGGTGAACGACCCGAACCTGGCCGCCGGATGAGCTCGCGCCTGGAGCGCTACCGCACCCTCGTCGCCGAGCGCCCCGAGCTCTTCACCCAGCCCGACGACGGGGTTCCTCGCCTCCTCCTCGATCCCGAGGCCATGGCGGAAGCCGAGGAGGCCGGGGCCCGAGGGCTGGCCGCGCTGGGGATGGACCCGTCCTGGGCCGAGACCGGCGTGGTCTTCGAGGACCAGTACGTCATGGTGCTGCGGGACGCGGTCGACTGGGGATCGGGCTTCCTCGGGACCTACATCCGCCTCCTGCCCAAGACCGGCTCCGATCGGGCAGGGGTGGTCGTCGTCGCCCTGGTCGACGACGAGGTCGTCCTGGTGGAGCACTTCCGGCACGCGACCCGGCAGTGGATGCTCGAGCTGCCCCGTGGCTTCGGCGAGCCGGGGCAGGACGCCTTCGCCGACGCCCGCCGCGAGCTCGAGGAGGAGGTCGAGGCCGTCATCGAGCACGTCGAGGTCGTGGGGCGAGCCCACGTCGACGGGGGGTTGCTCGGGAGCTACGTCTCGGTGGTCGTGGCCCGCTGCCGCAGCATCGGTGAACCGGCACGCGGCGAGGGCATCCGCGCCGCTCGGGCCGTGCCGATCGCCGAGGTCTGGACGCTGGTCCGCGCCGGCGCGATCACGGACGGGATGACGCTCCTGGCCTTGGCGTTGGCGACGGCATCGGGCGCCATCGCTCCTCCCGCGCCCTGAGCCGGACGCGGCGGTGGGGGCGCACGGGTCGTGCGCCCCCACCGTCCGCCCTTTGCTGGTTGCGATGGCTAGGCCGCCTCCTCCAGGGCGTCGCCGGCGGTCACGTCGGAGGCCTCGTCATCGTCGGCCCCCTCGTCCTCCACCGGGTCGAGGGCGGAGCCGCCCTCGATGTCGACGTGCGGCAGGATGCGATCGAGCCAGCGCGGCACCCACCAGTTGCCGTTGCCCATGAGGGCCATGGTCGCCGGGACCAGGACCATCCGGACGACGGTGGCGTCGAGGAACACGGCGACGGCCAGGCCGAGACCGATCATCTTCACCGTCGGGTCGGGGCTCAGCACGAAGGCGGCGAAGACGCTGACCATGATGATGGCGGCCGAGGTGATGACCCGGGCCGTCCCGGCCAGCCCGTGCACGACGCTGTCGTGGTTGTTGCGGGTCTTGACGTACTCCTCCCGGATGCGGGAGAGGAGGAACACCTCGTAGTCCATCGAGAGCCCGAAGAGGATGGCGAACATCATCATCGGGACGAAGGGGTTGATCGGGATGGTCTCCTCCAGGCCGAGCAGGCCCTTGCCCCAGCCCCACTGGAACATGGCGACGATGAAGCCGTAGCTGGCGCCGATCGAGAGCATGTTCATGACCGCCGCCTTGGCCGGCACGACGACCGACCGGAAGACGAGGGTCAGGAGGACGAAGGACAGGAGCACCACGGCAGCGATGAAGACCGGCAGCCGCGAGGTCACCTTCTCCGACATGTCGACGAGGTTCGCCGTCGGGCCGCCCACGTCGACGTGGGCGCCGGTGGCCTCCATGGCCTCGGGCAGCACGTCGTCCCGGATGCGCCGGACGGTGCTCGACGTGGCCTCGTCCTGGGGGGACGTGGTGGGGACGGCCTGGATCACGGCCGTGTCCCCGGCCTCGTTGACGATGGGGGCGGCGACGGCGGCGATGCCGGCGTCGTCGGCCACGGCTGCGGCAACGGCCTCGGCGGCGCCGGGCTCGGCGCCCTCGAGGTCGACCGACAGCACCAGCGGCCCGTTGAAGCCCGGGCCGAAGCCCTCCTCCAACAGGTCGTAGGCCTCCCGGTTCGTCTGGCCCTCCGGGTCGGCGCCGGCGTCGGCGAAGCCGATGCGGAGGCTGACGACGGGGGCGGCGAGCGCCACGAGCAGGACGAAGCTGGCGATGGCGTAGCGCACCGGCTTCTGGCCCACCCGGGCGGCCCAGCGACCGGCCATGGTCGCCTCGGGGTCGACGACGTGGTCGTGCTTCTTGGCCCGGGTCTTGGCCCGGAGCCCGTCGATGCGGTGACCGACGAGGCCGAGGAAGGCCGGGAGCAGGGTGATGGCGCCGAGGACCGAGGCGGTCACGACGATGGCGGTGCCGTACCCGAGGGCGGCGATGGCGGGCAGGCCCGACATCTGGAGGCCGCAGATGGCGACCACCACGGTCATGCCGGCGAAGAGCACGGCCTGGCCGGACGTGGCGTTGGCCCGCCCGGCCGCCTCGGCCACGCTCTTCCCCTCGGCCAGGAAGCCGCGGTGCCGGGTGAGCACGAAGAGGCAGTAGTCGATGCCGACGCCGAGGCCGATCATCTGGGCCACCGTCGGCGTGATCTCCGGGGTGTCCATGAAGCCGGCCATGATGCCGACGCCTCCGAGACCGGCCGTGAGGGCGAGCAGCGCCAGCCCGATGGGCAGCGACATGGCCACGACCGAACCGAGGGCGACGATCAGCACGACGACGGCCACGGCGAGGCCGATGGCCTCGGCGCTGGACGGCTCCTCGGGCCGGTTGTCGATGAGCTCGCCGCCCATCTCGACCGTCACCGGGCCGTGCTCACCGGGTTCGACGGCCTCCTCGAGGTCGTCGGCCGTGTGGCCCGGCAGCGACGAGCCGTCGCCGTTGTCCATGTTGACGACGGCGAAGGCGATGGTGCCGTCCTCGCTGACCGTCGGGGCGGCCGGGTCGAACGGGTCGGTGACGAAGGCGACGTGCGGCGCCCCCTCGGCCCGGCTCACGGCGCCGGCCACGGCCTCACGGGCCTCGGGCGAGGTGAAGCCGTCGTCGGACTGGAACACGAGCCGGGCCGTCGTGGCCCGGAACTCGGGGAAGCGCTCCTCGAGGACGTCGGCCGCCTCCTGCGAGTCGGCACCGGGGTTGTCGAACTTGTCCTCGAACTCACCTCCCCAGGTGGCGTTGGCGCCGAACACGGCGACCGCGGCGATCAGCCAGATGGCGAGCATCCGCCACGGTCGCTGCGCCGCCGCAACGCCGAGCTTGTACAGGGTCCTGGTCATGTCAGTTCTCTCCTCGGGAGGGTTGGGGTGTCGGGTGACGGCTCCATGGGACGACGGGTGCGGGGGTCGGCACATGGGTCGGTCTGGCTCAAACGGCCGCGGCGAGCAGCCGGCGGAGGACCTGGGTGGCGTCGTCGGCCTCCGGCTGCAGCTGGGCGCCCGGGACCACGGCCACCCAGACGGGGGCATCCCCGCCCGGCCAGACCAGGGTCGGGACGGTGAGGCCGGCGGCGTCGACGTCCCCGGTGGGCGGAGGGCCCTCGGGCGCCAGCAGGCCCAGGACCTCGGTGCGGTGGGGCAGGACGTAGGCCACGGCCAGGCCCAGGGCGGCGGACCGGCCCCGGGCGAGGACGGCGAAGCGCTCCCGACCGAGAGCGTCGGCCCGCGCCTCCAGGGCCAGGGCCCCGTCGGTCAGCGAACGATCGGGGACGACGTCAGCGGGGTCGTCGGGGTCGTCGGGGTGGAGGACGAGGACGGCGCGGAGGGGATCCGTGGGGGTCATCGACCGACGGGACCACGAGCCGGCCGCCGGCGCCTGAGTCAGGGTGGCTCAATCGCTCCTCAGAGGACGTCGGCGAGCTGCTTCCGGCTGCTGACCCCGAGCTTCTCGTAGGCCCGGTTGAGGTGGTTCTGCACCGTCCGGTTCGAGAGGTAGAGCCGCTCGGCGATCTCCGGCGTGGTCAGACCGGTGCTGGCCATCAGGGCCACCTCCCGCTCGCGGGGGCTGAGCGGGACGACGTCGCCCTGGAGCCTGAGGGCCGGCGTGCGGGCCCCCTCGCACCGTTCGGCCAGCTCGGCCGACCGGCGGGCCGCGGCCATGGCGGCGCGGGCCTCGTCGGCGCGGCGCCGGGCCCGGGAGGCGTCGGCGAAGGCCTCGGCCGCGTAGAGGAGTGCCCCCATCGCCTCGAACCGGGCCGCGGCGTCCTCCAGACCGGCGCCGTCGTGGGCCGCACCGGCCACGACCTGGGCCAGCTTGGCCAGGTGGAGGGCGCCCTCGACCCGCCCGGCCAGCTCGGAGGCCCGCGGGCCGAGGGGCTCGGAGGTGCGGACCCCGAGGCGATGGGCGGCGTGCACGGCCTCGATGGCGATCCGCCACGCCGAGTGCTCCCACGCCCACGCCAGGGCGGTGTCGAGGTGGGCGGTGGCGGCCGGTGGATCGCCCTGGAGCCACGCCAGCCAGGCCAGGGCCACGTGCTCGTCGCCGGCGAACAGCTCGTTGTTGGGCGACCGCTCGGCGGGGAGCTCGGCCGCCGCGGCCGCGGCGACGTCGAGGGCGCCGGCGTGGCAGCCGATGGCCACGAGCCGGGTCAGCCCCAGCCGCCACCACATGCTCACGTCCAGCGCCTTGTAGTCCGCCATGGCCCGCTGGGAGCAGGCCAGCGCGGTGCGCACCTGCCCCTGCTCCAGCCACCCGTGGGCCAGCAGCGTGCCGATCCCGCCGGTGGCCGGCCCGGTCGCCTGGCCGGCCAGGCCGTCGTAGAGCCCCTGGGCCAGCTCGGTGCCGGTGGCCAGCTCGCCCCGGTCGTAGTGGGCGAGGGTGATCGACAGGTCGTAGGTCGCCAGGTCGAAGATCTGGGCCGACTCCTCCCAGCGGCGGACGGCGAGGGCGCGGGCCCGGCGGGCGATCCGCAGGGCCTCCTCCGGGCGGGCCAGGTAGGTCAGGGAGGCGGCCGCCGCCGCGCCCGCGGTGGAGTCGTCCTCGTCGTCCAGCAACGGCGTGACCAGGGCGAGAGCCTCGGTGAAGCGCGCCGTCGAGTTGAGGAGGCTGGCCCGCATGGCGATCAGGTCGCGGGGCGAGGCGGCGGTCCGACCGGCCTGCGGGACCTCGGCCTCCAGCACCGTCCGGGCGGCCTCGATCTCGCCCAGGCGGCGGAGGGCGTTGCTGCGCTCGGCCACGATGCGGACCCGCAGCCACTCGTCGGCAGCGAGGGGCTGGGCCTCGGCCAGCACGTCGGCGGCGGCGGCGTAGCGCCCCAGCTCCATCTGGGCCCGGCCGAGCAGGTGACCGACCTCGGCCTCGGGCTGGCGGTCCCAGGCCACCGCGGCGATGTCGACGCACGAGAGGGCGTCGCCCCGGGCCAGGCAGGTCAGGGCCGCGCCCCGCAGCACGACCGGATCACCGGCCCTCCCGGCCTCGATCCACCAGCGGGCCAGCTGGATGTCCTCGGTGGTGGTGCGCCCGGTCTTGGCCTCGAGCAGGTCGCAGAGCTGGCCGGTGAGCAGCGAGCGCCGGAGGGGCTGGAGCTCCTCGCGCAGGATCTCGCCGTGGAGCGGGTGCGACATCCACACGACGGGGCGGCCGTCCTCGGCCCGCACCTCGACCAGCCGCTCGCGCTCGAGCCGCTCGACGACCTCGACGCCGCTCGACGCCACCAGGTCGTCGACCGGGATGGGCTCGCCCAGGGCGATCAGCTCCAGGGTCCGGCGCTCGTCGTCGCCGAGGTCGCGGAGGCGGGTGGCGACCAGCTCGGTGAGGCGGTCGGTGATCGGCACCGGGCCGCGGAGGCGCAGCTGGCCCGACCGCTCCTGGAGCCGGCCGGCGGCGGTGGCGCCCATCACCAGCTCGCGCAGGGCGAGGGCGTTGCCGTTGGCCAGGCGGAGCAGGTAGCGGCAGGTCGCCGGCTCGAGCTCGCCCCCGGCGAAGCCGGACGCCAGGGCGCCGAGGTCGTCCTCGCCCAGCGGGCCGACCTCCAGCCGGGTGGCGTGGCCGTCCTTCCAGAGGGCGGTGACGCCGTCGGGCGTGGGCTCGCCGGTGCGGATCGTGACCAGGAGGGCGGTGCCGCCGTCGGCCGCCAGCTGGAGCAGCAGGCCGGCGGAGGCCGGGTCGACGAGATGGGCGTCGTCGACCAGCAGCACGCCCCGACGGCTCCCGTCGCCGCGCACCGCCTCGCGCACCCGGCCGAGGGGCTGGCCGTTGCTGTCGGCGCCGTCGAGCAGCGGTGCGAACACGGCGAGGGGCACGCCGGCGGCCGAGCGGGTGGCGGTGAGCCGGCGGGTCTGCCACCCGGCCCGCTCGGCCCGGCGCAGGCCCTCGACGGCGAGCCGGGTCTTCCCCACGCCGCCCGGCCCGGCCAGCACCACCCCGGGGCGGCCGTCGTCGAGCACCTCTCCCACCAGGGCCAGCTCGTCGGCGCGCCCCATCAGCTCGACCTCGCCCACGCGGCGAGCGTACGCCCGAGCGAGGGGAGGTGTCATCGGCCCCAGGCGCCGAGATGAGCCACCGTGACCCAGGCGCGACCCGGGGTGGGCGTGGTCCGGTGGGCGGCATGAACTCCACGACCTTCCCTCTCCCCTCCTCCCGCACCGTCCACCGCCACCGCTGGCTCGCCGGCTGCGCCCGGCGCGTCCTCGTCGAGCACGGCTACTCCGGGTTGACGCCCCGTCGCGTCGCCTGGATGGCCGGCACCGACGACGAAGCGGTCCGGTGGACGTACTCCGACCGCGGGGCGCTCGCCGTCGCTGCCGTCACCGGCAACCTCCCGACCTTCCGGACCACCGACGAGGCACCCAGCCTCCACGCCGTCCAGCTGTGGCGCGACGCCGTCGGCCGGCGGGCCCAGGCCGCCATCGGGCCGCTCGAGGCGCTGGTCGACAGCGACGGCGTCTCGGCCGCCGTGCTGGACGAGGTCCACCGGCGCCTCGTCGGGCCGACCCGTCGGGCCCTCGACGAGATCCTCGACGACGGCTCCCAGGCCGTCGAGCGCGACCTGCTCTGCGCGGCGACGTGGGCCACGGCGATGATCGAGGCTGCCTGCCGCGGGTCGGTGGGCGACGTCCCCGGGCTGCGGCACGTGGTCACCTTCGTGATGCGCCCGCTGCCCGCCTCGCGCCGAATGGCCCTGGTCGCATGAGCGGGCACCGGACCCGGCCCCACCCGGGATCACGCGCAGGCGGACCGGGCGCCCAGGCGGTGGAGGAGGTCGTCGACCCTGACGTCGCGACCCCTGCAGCCCACCTGGACGACCGTGGTGCCCCGATCGGTGAGATCGGCGGCCAGCTGCCGGAGGGCGCACCAGCCGGCCACGTCGGCGACGGTGACCCGCTCGATGTCGATGGTCACGAGGCGGGCGGACCGGACCGAGCCCATGCCGGCCACGCGCCGCAGACGGCGGGCGGTGACGGCGTCGACGACGCCGAAGAGACGGACCGTGGTCGTGCGACCGTGGGCGGCGACGTCGAGCAGCAACCCTGCCGGACGCTGGTTGGGACGGGTGCATGTGGTCATGACGCCACCATCCACCCGACCGCTGACGTCCCACTGTCCTCGCCGGTCAAGTGGCCAGCAGGTCGCGGGTCAGTGAACGGTCAGTGCCCAGTCAGTGCGGCGCGGTCGGATGGCGGCACACCGACCGAGGAGCCCACCGTGGACGCCACGCCGACCCCCACCCTGATCAGCCTGGACCACCCACGGGCGATCGATCCCGCCGTCACCGGCGCCAAGGCCAGCAGCCTGGCCTCGGCCCGGGCCGACGGCCTCCCCGTCCTGCCCGGCCTCGTCGTGACCACCACGTGGGTGGACGACGAGGGCTCCCGCCGCGAGCTGGTGGCCCAGGCCACCGAGATGGCGGCGTCGGACACGCTGGTGGTCCGGTCGTCCTCGACCGCCGAGGACGGCGACGCCTCCTCGATGGCCGGCGTGTTCCTCTCGGAGCTCGACGTCGACCCCGCCGACGTCGTCGAGGCCGTGCACCGGGTGCTCGCCTCGGCCGAGGCCAGCCCCCTGGTCGACGCCCCGATGGCCGTGCTGATCCAGCCCCAGCTCCGGCCCGCCTTCGGTGGCGTGGCCTTCAGCGCCGACCCCCTCACCGGTGACGACCGCATCTCCGTGGTGGCATCGGTGGCCGGCGGCCCCGACGAGCTGGTCAGCGGCCGCCGGACGGGGTGGACCACCGAGGTCTCCCGGACCGGGCGGGCCCGTCACGGCCGGGGCGAGCCCACGGACCGACCCACACGGTCGGTGCTGCGGGGCGTGTCCCGTCTCGCCGGCCAGGCCCAGGGCCGGGCCGGTGCCCCGCAGGACATCGAGTGGGCCGTCGGCCGCGACGGCACCCTCTGGCTGCTCCAGAGCCGTCCCATCACCACGATCATCGGCCGGCCCACCGGTCCACTGTACGGGACCGGCCCGCTGGCCGAGACGTTCCCCGAGGTCCTCTCCCCCCTCGAGCGCGAGCTGTGGCTCGACCCGCTGCGCACCGGGCTCACCGAGGCCCTCGCCCTCACCGGCGCCGCCCCCCGCCGCCGTCTGGTCGCCTCCCCCGTGGTGATCGACATCGCCGGCCGCCCGGCCGTCGACCTGGGGCTGCTCGGCGACGAGAAGCCGGGCGGGCTGATCCGCAAGCTCGACCCGCGGCCGCCGGCGCGCCGTCTCCGGGCGGCCTGGCAGGTGGGCCGGCTCACCCGGGCCCTGCCCGCCATCGCCGCCGACGTGGTCGCCGACGTCGACCGCGACCTGGCCGAGGTGCCCCCGGTGGCCGGCCTGTCCGACGACGACCTGCTCACGCTGCTCGAGACGACGAGCTCGGCCCTGGCCGTGGTCCACGGCTGGGAGGCCCTCGCCGGCCTCCTGGTCGACGCCGGACCCGGCGCCGTCACCGCCGCCTCGGTCGGCCTCGCCGGTCTGGCCCAGGCCCAGCGCGACGGCGTCCCGGCCGCCGAGATCACCCGCACCGTCCCCACCGCCCTGGCGCTGGTGCCGCCCCGCATCGGCCCCGGTGCGGTCGTGCCGGAGGTGGCGACCGCCGCCGCTCCGGCCGTGCCCCGTGGTTGGGCCGAGGAGGTCGACCCCGCCGCCGTGGCCCGGGAGGCCCTCCGCCTGCGCACCCGCTGGCTCCAGGAGCTCAGCGCCCGCGCCGCCGGCGAGCTGGGCGCCCGCCTGGCCGTCCGGGGCCACCTCGACGACGCCGACCAGGTCCGTGACCTCACCCGGGAGGAGCTGGTGGCCGCCGTCGGCCACGGCGCCGCCTCCGGGGTCACCGTCATGGCCCGGCGGCCCGAGGAGGCCCGGGCCGTGCCCGCCCGCTTCCGGCTGACCGCCGACGGCGAGCCCGTGCCCGAGCGGTTCGAGCCCAACGGTGTCGACCAGCCCGTCGGCGTGGCCGGCGGGGTCGTCACCGGCCATGTCCACCAGGGCGAGAACCCGCCTGCGGGCGCCGTGGTGGTCACCGAGCACCTCGACCCCCGTCTGGCCGCCCACATCACGTCGGTCGCCGCCATCGTGGCCGAGACCGGCAACGTGCTCAGCCACCTGGCGATCCTCGCCCGCGAGCACGGCGTGACCGTCGTGATCGGCGATCGCACCGCCCGCCAGCGCCTGGCCCCCGGCGCCCTCGTCGAGGTCGACGGGGTCACCGGCCGGGTGCGCCTGCTCGACACCGAGACCACCATCACCGACATCACATCCCTGGAGGACGTGGCATGAACACCCGCAAGATGGCGACCCTGATCGCCGCCGCGACGATGGCCGCCACCGGCAGCTACGTCTTCATCTACCTGGCCCGCTGGGAGTGGAACCGAGCCCTCGTCTCGGCCGCCATCTTCCTGGCCGCCGAGCTGGGCCTCGTGGCCCTCATGCTGATCGCCCGGCTCCAGCGGGTCGAAGCCGCCCTCACCGCCCCGGCCGGCACGGATCCCCGCATCCGGCGCCACCTCCACGAGGCCGCCGCCTCCGAGGCCGAGGTCAGCTTCGACTGGCTCGTCCAGCCGCACCAGACCGGTGTGTTCGTCCCCGTCCTGATGGGCGCCGGCGTCGTGCTGTCGGCCATCGCCTGGGTGGTCGAGAAGATCGCCAAGGCCACCGTCGGGCCGGTCGCCGAGCGGGGCCTGTCCCGCCGGCTCGGGCCCCTCGAGCTGCCGGCCCACGGCCTGCTCCACCGGACCGAGACCGATCCCCTCGCCCTCCTGCGAGGCCCCGTGACCGGAGGCCGGCCATGACGCGACGCAACCCCCTGGTCCGTCTGGCCCTCACCATCGTCGGCGCCGCCGTCGCCGGTGTGGTCGTCATGGGCCTGATGGCCGCCACCCAGAACCGGCCCGATCCCCGCATCGCCGGCACCTCCAGCGATGTCACCTTCGACGTCCGCGTCGGCTCCCGCCCCGGTGGCGAGGAGATCGCCGCCCACAGCCTCTGGGCCGTCTGCGCCGCGACCCTCGGGTCCGTCGACGTCGGCCCGCTCGAGCCCGACGAGGGGGCCTGGACCGCCCACGTCGAGCCCGCCGTCGGCGACAACGCCTACAAGCGGCTCCACGGCTGCATCGAGGACCTGACCATCCCCCGAGTCCGCGGCGATCTCCACGCCGTCACCTCCGACTCGTGATCCGCCGCGCCCGCCAGGTCGTCATCGCCCTGGTGGGCGGGGTCCTCGCCCTGAACCTGTGGGTCCTCGTCGCCTCCGGGATCGCCCTGGCCCTGGTCGACAACGCCGACGTGCCGGCCTCGGTCGCGGGCATCCGCAACGTCGTGGCCGTCGACGACGAGGTGTGGCGAGGCGGTGCCCCGTCCCCCGAGGAGTACGAGCTGCTCGCCGCGGCCGGCGTCGAGGTGGTGGTCGACCTCCGGGCCGAGGACGACGCCGCCGAGTCCCACGACGCCGCCCGGGCCGCCGGGCTCTGGGTCGTCCACCTGCCGGTGCGGGACGGCCAGCCGCCCTCGACCCAGCAGATCCGGCGCTTCCTGGGCCTCGTCGCCGCGGTGGAGAGCCCCGTCTACGTCCACTGCGGGGCCGGCGTCGGGCGCACCGGGGCCATGGCCGGCGCCTACCTCCTCCGCCGGGGCGAGGCGTCCCGCCCCGAGGCGGTGGCCCGCAACCTCGCCGTCGGCCCGCCGTCGCTCGAGCAGCTCGCCTTCGTCGGCACCGGTGCCCTCGAGCACCCGCCCTGGCCCCTCGTGGCCGTCAGCCGGGTGGCCGACGCGCCCCGTCGTCTCTGGGCGACCCTCCGCTGACCAGGGCAGATCGGCCTCAGCGGCACGTCAGCGCCCTCCGGGATGATCGCACCATGCCCCCCCTCGACCCCCGACCCCGCATCCGGGTGCGGACCCCGCACCTCACCGTCCTGACCGCCGCCCTCGACGCCCGCGACCACACCTACGAGGTGCTGGAGCCCGACCTGGTCCGCGTCCACGACCTCGCCCCCGACGACCTGGGCTGGCTGGCGGCGAGCGCCGGCGTGGTCGTCTACGAGATGACCCCCTGCCCCGACCCTTCCTGACCCGAACTCGGGGGAGTAGACGCCCGGTTTTGGGCACCTACTCTCCCCCGAGTTCGAGGAGGGTGGCCGCGGCCCGCTGGCCGAAGGTGATCGAGCCCTGGGCTGCGGCCACCGCGATCGCCCGCTCGACGGCGGCGTGGGCCCCGTCGTCCCGTCCGCCGACGCCGGCCAGGGCCAGCCCCCGCAGGCGGTGGAGCTCCGGCTCGAACCACCGCTCGCCGTGGCGCTCCACGAGGCGCAGCGCCTCCTCGGCCGCGGCGAGGGCCTCGGCCGGGCGGTCGGCGACGATCAGGGCGTCGGCGCGGAGGCCGTGGAAGACGTTGTGGAGCATCCGGGCGCCGGTCGCCGCGATCTGCCCCGCCGCCGCCTCCATCTCGCCACACCCGACCTCGACGTCGTCGGACACCGCGACCGCCCAGCCCCGGCACACGGTCATGTAGCCCACGAACACGCCGAAGCCGTTGGCCCGGGCCACCGAGATCCAGCGCTCGCAGCGATCCAGCGTCGCCTGCTCGTCGCGGCGCAGCGTCGCCAGGAGGACGGAGAACCACCCGGTGATCGCCGACGGGTAGCCGCCGGCGCCGGCGTGGTCCTCGGCCGCCTGCACGATGAGGGCGTCGGCCTCCGCCTCCTCGCCGGCGAGGAACCGGTACCAGGCGGCGTAGGCGGCCTCCGTGCCCTGGTCCTGGCTCGGCGGGGCCCGGTCGACCAGGGCGAAGTGCGGACCGGCCTCACCCACCTCGCCGAGGTGGGTGAGGGTGATGCCCATGGCGAGGTGGGCGGAGTGCGCCACCAGCGGCTCGCGATCGGCCGCCCTCAGCAGCCGGGTGGACAGCCGGCGGGCCTCGTCGAAGACGGCGGCGACGCACAGGTAGTTCACGAGGCGCCAGACGACGGGCGCCGCGACCTCGATGTCGTCGATCGCCGCACACAGCTCGCCCATGTGCGCCACCGCCTCGACGACCCCGGGTGACCCGTAGCCCCCGGTCATGATGCGGAGGAGCCACAGGCGGTCCTGGACGATCAGCTCCTGGGCGTCCCGCGCCGGGCCGGCCGGTTCGGCGGCGATGAGGGCGAGCGCCCGCCCCAGGAGGGCGTCGGCCTGCTCGTGGGCGAGGTGGCGGACGAGCCAGGTGGCCGCGGCCAGGCAGGCGGCCACGGCATCGTCGGTCGACCCGAGCGGCACCGCCCGGCAGCGGTGGGCGGCGATGTCGGCCAGGTGGGGACCGTCGCCCCGGCCGTGCCGGGCCACCAGGGCATCGGCGGCCCGGAGGTGGCCCCGCAGCTTGGCCGTGACGGTGAGGTCGCCGTAGGCCGTCTCGCTCACCAGGCCGTGGGAGAACCGGAGGAGGAGCGGCGCCTCGCCCTCGACGACGATGCCGGCCTGGAGTGCCGGGTCGAGACGGTCGAGCAGCGTCGCCGCGTCGACGTCGAGCGCCAGGGCGAGCGTGGTCACGTCGATCTCGGGGCCGAGCACGGAGGCGGCCTCGAGCGCCGCCGTCGTCGGCTCGGGCAGCTCGCCGAGCCGCTGGCGCACGACCTCGCGCACGCCGGACGGGAGGGGCCGGTTCCCCCCGGCCGCCCGCACGCTGGACGGGATGGCGGCGTCGTCGTCCACCCCGTCGCCGTCGACCAGCAACCGGAGGACCTCGACGGCGAAGAACGGGTTGCCCTGCGTGCGCCGGTGGATGATCGCCAGCTCGTCCTCGGTGCGGCGCCCGCCCGACGCCTCGATCAGCGCCCCCAGGGCGTCGCGGTCGAGACCGCCGAGGTCGAACCGGCGGACGATGGGCTGGCGCACCACCACCGCCAGGGCGTCGGCCAGCCGGGTGTGGGTCGGCGCCCCCACGCTCCGGTAGGTGGCGAGCACGAGGATGCGGGCATCGGCGATCTCCCGGACGCAGACGGCCAGGACCCGTAGCGAGGCCGGGTCGGCCCACTGGATGTCGTCGAGCACGACCACCAGCGGGCGGGCGTGGGACAGGTCCCGCAGGAAGGCCACGAGGGCGTCGGCCAGCCGGGCCTGGGCCACGTCGGGGTCGCCGGCGTCGGCGGGTGGGATGTCGACGCCGAGGTCGCGCACCTCGGGGGCGATCCGGGCGATGTCCGCCGCCCCCCGACCCAGGGCCTCGACGATGTCGGCGGCGGGCACGCGCTCGACGAGCGTCGCCACGATCTGCGACCAGGCCCGGAAGGCCACGTCGCCCTGGGCGTCGTGGCTGCGCCCCCAGCCGACCGCGGCCCCGGCCTCCACCGCCTGCGACGCCAGCTCCTCGGCCAGCCGGGTCTTCCCGATCCCCGGCTCGCCCACCAGCACCGCCACCCGGCCCCGGCCCTGGAGGACGTCGGCCAGGTCGGCCCCCAGCGCCGCCAGCTCCGGCTCCCGGCCCACGAGGGGCAGCCGGCCCGGCGTGTGGTGGAAGGCGTCGTCGGGGCCCGGCGGGACGATGCCCATCGGGCCGGCCGCCGCGGCAACGCTCGGCGCCGGGGGCGAGGTCTCGGGGGCGGCGAGGGCGGGGTCGTGGGCCAGGACCTGGGCCTCGAGCGCACGGAGCTCGGCGCCGGGCTCGATGCCGAACTCCTCCACCAGCGCCTCCCGCACCTGGGCGTAGGCCTGCAGGGCGTCGACCTGGCGACCGCAGCGGTAGAGGGCCGTGATCAGCTGGGCGGCGAAGCGCTCGCGCAGCGGATGGCTCCGCACCAGATCCGTCAGCGGCGCCACCACCTCGGCGTGACGACCCGATGCCAGCTCGGCCTCGCCGAGCGCCTCCTGCACGCCCAGGATCCGCTCCTCCAGGCTCGCCGCCGCCGCCCGCACCACCTCGTGGTCGAGCAGATCGCCCAGCACCGGTCCTCGCACCAGGCCCAGCGCCGCCCGCAGCTGCTGGGCCGCCCCCCGATGGTCGCCCTCGTCGGTCGCCGCCCGGGCCGCGTCCACCAGGGCGTCGAACCGGTGGACGTCGATCTGGCCGGTCTCGACCGCCAGGGCGTAGCCGGTCCCCCGCCGGGCCACGACGTCACGCCCCAGCAGCCGCCGGAGCTGCGACACCTGGGCCTGGAGCGAGTTGGCCGGGTTCGCCGGCAGGTCCTCACCCCAGATCTCGTCGATCAGCCGGTCGTCGGACACCGGGTGCGGCGCGGCCAGCGCCAGCATCGCCACCAGCACCTGGAGCTTGGACCCCGAGATCGCCACCGGCCCGCTGGGCGCGTGGGCCTCGACGGGCCCCAGCACCTGGACGGTCAGCCCCGCGCCCATCGCGGCCTCCTCGTGTCGGGGCGCACACTATGCCTCCCAACGCGCCGAACTCGGGGGAGTAGTCGCCCGTTTCTGGGCGCCTACTCCCCC
>DASVEC010000640.1:0-3928 GCA_036380755.1 Iamia sp.
TGACGGCCTCGATCCGGCGCAGGTTGGCCCCGATGGAGCTCTCCGAGGTGATCTTGATGGGACCGATGGTGCCCAGGGCGTGGACGTGGGTGCCGCCGCACAGCTCCACCGACCGGGGACCGGCCTGGACGACACGCACGATGTCGCCGAGGCGGTGCACGTGGGTGCCGCCGCACAGCTCGACCGACCGGGGACCCGCCTCGACGACACGGACGACCTCGCCGTACTTCTCGCCGAAGAAGGCGATGGCGCCCAGCCGCTCGGCCTCGGCCTTGGAGACTTCGAAGGCCTTCACCGGCTCGTTGGCGATGACCTGGTGGTTGGCCAGGTCCTCGACGGCCTGCAACTGCGCCGGCGTGACGGCCTCGTAGTGGCTGAAGTCGAACCGCAGCCGATCGGGGTCGACCAGCGAGCCCTGCTGCTTGACGTGCGGGCCCAGCACCTCGTGGAGGGCCCAGTGGAGCAGGTGGGTGCCGGTGTGGTTGCGCTTGATGGCGGCGCGCCGGTCGCCGTCGATGGTGGCGGCCACCACGTCGCCCTCGACCAGCTCGCCGCTGGTGATCCGGGCCCGGTGGCGGTGGAGGCCGGGCACGGCGTAGGTGGTGTCGAGCACCTCGGCCTCGCCCGACGGGCGGCCGATCGTGCCGGTGTCGCCCACCTGCCCGCCGGACTCGGCGTAGAAGGGGGTGCGGTCGAGGAAGACGTCGACGACGCCCTCGGTGTCGGTGGCGACCACGGCCAGCACCGTGGCCTGGGTGGACTCCTCGTCCCGGCCGGTGAAGACGGTGGGCCCGTGCTCGGCCAGCAGCCGCTGGTAGGTGGCCTGGGCGTCGCCCATCTCGACGCCCTTGTTCTTGCGGCCACCCTCCTTGGAGAGGCGCTTCTGCTCGGCCATGTCGGCCTCGAAGGCGGCCCGGTCGACGGGGTGGCCCCGGTCCTCGGCGATCTCGGCGGTGACCTCGTACGGGAACCCGTAGGTGTCGTGGAGGGTGAAGGCCAGGTTGCCCGAGAGGGTGGCGCCCTGGTCGAGCGACGCCATCTCGTCCTCGAGCATGCGCAGCCCGATGCGGAGGGTGCGCCGGAACTGCGCCTCCTCGCGGTCGAGCACGCCCCAGATCAGGTCGAGGTTGGCGCGGACCTCGGGGTAGGCGTCGCCCATGACCTCGGCCACCTGCTCGGCCAGCGGGGCGGTGATGGGCTTCTCCACGCCGAGGAGGTAGGCGAAGCGGACGGCCCGGCGGATGATGCGGCGCAGCACGTAGCCCCGGTCGCCGTTGGACGGGACGACCCCGTCGGCGATGAGGAAGCTCATCGTGCGGCTGTGGTCGGCCAGCAGCCGGATGGCGACGTCGGACTCCTCGTCGCGCCCCAGCTTCACGCCGGTGAGGCTCTGGGCGGCGTCGACCATGCGGCTGATCGAGTCGGCCGCGTAGAGCGAGTGGTCGTCCTTGAACACGCCGAGCATCCGCTCGAAGCCGGCGCCGGTGTCGACGTTGCGGGTGGGCAGGTCGGTGAGCGTGCGGTCGGGACCCCGGTAGTACTGGGTGAAGACGAGGTTCCAGAACTCGACGAAGCGGTCGCCGGCCTCGGGGTTGGCGGGGCCGCCGTCGGGGCCCAGCGCCGGGCCGAAGTCGAAGAAGAGCTCCGAGCTGGGGCCGCAGGGGCCGGTCTCGCCCATCTCCCAGAAGTTGTCGTCGTCGAGGCGCTGGATGCGCTCGGCGGGGAAGCCGACGCCGTCGGCCCAGATTTCGTGGGCCTCGTCGTCGCTGACGTGGACGGTGACCCAGATCCGGTCGCCGTCGATGCCCAGCACCTCGGTGACGAGCTCCCACGCCCACGGGATGGCGTCGTCCTTGAAGTAGTCGCCGAAGCTGAAGTTGCCCAGCATCTCGAAGAACGAGAGGTGCCGGGGCGAGCGCCCGATGGCGTCGAGGTCCTGGTGCTTGCCCTCCAACCGGACGCACTTCTGGATCGACGCCGCCCGGGGCGGGTCGAACGGCACCGGCTCCTCGCCCAGGAAGTAGGGCACGAACGGCATCATCCCCGAGTTGGTGAACATCGGGGCCGACGGGTGGTGCGGGATCAGCCCGCCGGAGGGCACGACGCTGTGCCCCTTCTCGGTCCAGAACCGGTTCCAGGTCCGGCGCAGCTCATCGGCATCCATAGGTCCTGGCAGCCTATCGATGCACCCCACCTGCTCCCGGCTTCAAAGGGCGACGGCGCAGGGGTCGAGGCCCTGCAGGGCGAGGACGCGAGCGACCGACGCGTCGACGGCCGGCTGGGCCAGGGTGCCGTCGGCGACGGCGGCCTCGAGCCGGTCGAGGAGGCCACCGACGTCGGCCGCGGCGAGCAGGACCACGTCGACCCCGGCGGCCAGGGCGCGCACCGCCGCCTCCTCGGGCCCGAGGCGGGCGGTGATCGACGCCATGGCGGCCAGGTCGTCGGTCATCACCACACCGTCGAAGCCGTAGGCGTCCCGGAGCAGGGCGACGGCCGCCGGGCTGAGCGACGCCGGCGTGTCCGGCTCGGTCAGACCGGGGACGTCGAGGTGGCCCAGCATCACCGCGGTCCCGTCCAGGTCCGGCAGGAGGCGCTCGTAGGGCACCAGGTCGCGGGGGCGCAGGACGTCGAGCGACGGTGTGGTGGCGGCACCCTCGTGGGTGTCGCCCGACGCCGCCCCGTGGCCCGGGAAGTGCTTGAGGACGGGGATGACGCCCGCGGTCTGCAGGCCCTCGGCGTAGGCCCGGGCATAGGTGGTGACGACCTCGGGGTCGTCGGACCAGGACCGGTCGCCGATCACGGTGCCGTCGGGCTGGTCGGACACGTCGACGACCGGGGCCAGGTCGACGGTGACGCCGTGGTCGGCCATCACCCGGCCCCGCCGCTCGGCGAGGGCGCGGACCTCCTCGGGCGTCATGGTGGCGGCCATGGTCCGGGCCGAGGGCACCTCGCCGTCGAGGTCGTCCAGCCGCTGGACCCGTCCCCCCTCCTCGTCCACCGCCACCAGCAGCCCGGTGGGCGAGCCCGCCCGCAGGTCCTCGAGGGCGCCGCTGGTCAGCAGCCCGGTGTCGTTGCCTCCGACGAAGACACCGCCGACGTGGTCCTCCTCGACGGCCGCCGTCGCCTCGTCCGGGCTCGACGGGTCGACCCCGACCATCACCAGCAGCGCCAGCCGGCGGCGCAGCGGCCAGCCGGCGACGACCTCGGCGCACCCACCGGCCACCGCCGTGGTCGTGCTGCTCGGGCCGGCGGTCGTGTCCGTGGTGGACGCCTCGCTCGTGGTGGTGGCCGTGGTGTCGGCGCCGTCGCCGTCGCCCGACCCGCAGGCGGGCGCGACCAGGACCCCGGCGAGCGCCAGGGCGGCGAGGCGCCGGGGCACCCTCAGCCCCAGAACGCGGCGACCTCCTCGGCGGGGTACACGGTCTCGCACGGCCGGCCGTTGCCGTCGTCGTCCATCCGGGCGGGCCGCCCCTCGGTCTCCCAGTAGGTCACGGCCGCCTCGTAGTCGAGGCCGTCGGCCACCAGGTCACGGCAGAGCAGGCCCGGTGTGACGCCGTCGGCCTCGAGACCCTGTGGGCCCCACACCTCCTCGACGTCGGCCGCGGGGTAGACGGTCTCGCACGGGACGCCGTTGCCGTCCTCGTCCATCCGCGTGGGCCGGCCCTCCTCGAGCCAGTAGATGACGGCGTCGTCGTAGGCGACGCCGTCGGCCACCAGGTCCCGGCAGAACAGGCCCGGGTCGAGGTCGGCGCCACCGCCGATGACGATCACGGTCGGGCCGGACGGCACCGTCGTCGTCGTCGTGGTCGTCGTCGTCGTGGTCGAAGTGGAGGGCGTCGTCGGCGCCTCGGTGGTGCTCGTGGGAGCCGTCGTCGTCGTCGAGTCGCCGGCCACCACGTCGTCGGGCTCGTCGTCGTCGCCGAAGCCC
>DASVEC010000641.1:0-5409 GCA_036380755.1 Iamia sp.
GGTCACCACGATCCAGCTCGTCGTCCCCGACGCCCCCGGCCCGTTGTCCCTGGATCTGACGCTGGTCGACGCCGAGGGCACCGAGCTCGCCACCAACTCCGACACCACCGGGATCCGCCCACACCTCTGAGGCGTTTCGACCAATCTCGTGTCATTCCACACCGGATGGGGTACAGTCGCCGCCATGCCCCCCGCAGCCAGGGACCGGATGACGGCCGACGAGTTCTTCGCCGCCCACATCGAGCTGCCGTTCGCTCAGCTGATCGACGGAGAGCTCGTGGTCCCCATGGACAGCCCCAAGCTGCGCCACCAGAAGATCGTCCAGCGCCTGCTCCTCGCCCACTGGCGGTTCGAGGGGGCCACCGGCGAGCTGGTCCTGCCCCAGGACATGCGGATCGACGACCACAACGTCTTCGTCCCCGACCTGTTCTGGGTGCCGGACGGAACCGTTCTGGCCGACGACGAGCACGTCCTCCCGATCGTCCCGCCGCTCGTCATCGAGGTGCTCTCGCCCTCGACCCGACGCCACGACCTCGGCCGCAAGCGCAGTGGCTATCTGGAGTCCGGCGTCGAGGAGGTGTGGATCGTCGACGGGGAGGCCGATCGGGTCGCCGTCCACCGGGCCGATGGCACGACGTCGATCCCGTCCGACACGCTCACGACGCCGCTGGTGCCGGGGTGGACCGTCGACCTCGCCGAGGTGTTCGCTCGCTAGGCCTGCTTGAAGGCCCTGGTGGCGAGGGGGACGAAGATGGCCAACAGGGCCACGAGCCAGGCGGCGGTCCCCAGGGCCGGGCCGAGGGCGTCGCCCTGGCCGAGGGTCAGGGCCCGGGTGGCGTCGACGGCGAGGGTGATGGGGTTGACGTCGGCGAAGGCGCCGACCGGACCCGGCATCGAGTCGGCCGGCACGAAGGCCGACGACAGCATGGTGAGCGGGAAGACCCAGATCAGCCCGGCCGACGACACCGTCTCGATGTCCTTCAGCGCCAGCCCGATGAACCCGCTGATCCACGAGAAGGTGTAGGCGAAGCCGATCACGAGCAGCAGGGCCAGCACCAGCTCGAACGGCGTGCCCTCGGGGCGGAAGCCGACCGCCAGCCCGGCGACGAACATCACCAGCAGGGTGGCGATGTTCATGACCATGTCGGCCGCGGTGCGCCCGAGGAGCACGGCCGAGCGGGCCATCGGGAGCGACCGCAGCCGATCGACCACGCCAGCGCCGATGTCCTCGGCGAGGCCCATGCCGGTCATCAGGGCGCCGAACACGGCCGACTGCACCATCACGCCGGGGATCAGGAAGTCGACGTAGGCGGGCCCGCCGGTGTCGATGGCCCCGCCGAACACGTAGCGGAACAGCAGCAGGAACATCACCGGCTGGACGAGGGCGAAGATGGCGTACGTCGGCCGGCGCAAGATCTTTCGCAGCTGGCGCCGGGCCATGACCCGGCTGTCGGTGAGGGTCTCGCCGAGGGTGAGTCGGGCCTTCTCGGGGGCCGCGAGGGTGGCGGTCATCGGGCTGCTCCTTCGAGCTGGAGGTCGGTGGGGTCGGTCTCGTCCGGCGCGTCGGGCAACCGGCCGGTGAGGGTGAGGAAGACGTCGTCGAGGCTCGGGCGCTGGAGCTCGATCGACGCGATGCGCAGGCCGAGCCCGTCCAGGGCGCGGACGGCGTCGGCCGACAGGCCGGGGTCGACGACCGGCAGGCGGACCTCGCCGGCCGCCCCGTCGACGGTGGGCTCGGCCGAGCCCAACGGGGTCAGGGCCTCGGCCGCCGCGGCCGCGTGCTCGGTGTCGACCAGCCGCACGACGAGGACGTCCTGGCCGATCGTGGCCTTGAGCTCGGCCGCGGTGCCCTCGGCGGCCACCCGCCCGTGGTCGACCACGGCGATGCGCTGGGCCAGGCGGTCGGCCTCCTCGAGGTACTGGGTGGTGAGGAGGACGGTCGTGCCCTCCCGGCGCAGGGTGTCGACCTCGTCCCACAGCTCCTGACGGGTTCGGGGGTCGAGCCCCGTCGTCGGCTCGTCGAGCAGCAGCACGGGTGGGCGGCCGGTCAGGCTGGCGCCGAGATCCAGCCGGCGCCGCATCCCGCCCGAGTAGGTGCCGACCCGGCGGTCGGCGGCGTCCTGGAGGCGGAAGCGGTCGAGCACCTCGTCGGCCCGCAGCCGGGCCTGCGTCGGCGACAGCCGGTAGAGCCGGCCGACCATCTCCAGGTTCTCCCGTCCGGTCAGCTCCTCGTCCACCGAGGCGAGCTGGCCGGCCAGGCCGATCCGGCGGCGGACGGGCAGCGGGGCGTCGACCACGTCGTGGCCCAGCACGCTCGCCCGCCCGCTCGTCGGGCGCAGCAGGGTGGCGAGGATGCGGACGAGGGTCGTCTTGCCGGCGCCGTTGGGGCCGAGGAGGCCGAAGACGGTGCCGGTCGGGACGGCCAGGTCGAGCCCGGCGAGGGCGGCGACGTCGCCGAAGGTCTGGTGGACGTCCTCGGCCACGATGGCCGTCTCTGGGTGGGCGCCGGGGCGCGTCGAAGCAGGGGGTGCGGGCATGTCGATCTCCTTGGGGTGATGGGGTCTACTCGGGCAGGCGGCCCTCGGCGACGAGGCGGGCGCGGTGCTCGCGCCACTCGGCGGCCATGGCGACGGTGCGCTCGGTGAGGAACTCGGAGAAGGCCTCGGTCTCCAGCAGACGGCGCTTCCGCTCGAGGGGGACGTCGTCGCCGAGGAGCCGCAACCCGGCGCGCGCCAGCTCGGCCATGCCCGCATACTCCTCGGGGGTGTCGAGGCTGCGCTCGAACACGCTGGGGCCGATCGAGATGCGATCGGCCCGCTCGCCGGCGGCCCGGCGCCGCTGCACCAGCCCACCGGCCCGCTCGAGGTGGTCGACGGCGGTGCCGATGGCGGTGCGGCTGGCCCGCAGCTCCTCGCTCAGCTGGGCCGCAGTGCGCTCGGGCGGGTCGCAGATCAGCAGCCAGCCGAGGACCCGGCCGGCCATCGGGGGCATGGCGTACTGCCGGGCGAAGAACCGACCGACCTGGTCGGCGTAGGCGAGAGCATCCTCGTTCTCCATGGGACTGAGATTACACATATCTCCGTAATCTCGTCAACCTGCGATAGTGGCCTGGCGATCGTGGATGAGGTCGAAGGTGATCCCGCGGGCGGCCATCGACCCGCTGGCGGCCGACTCGACCAGGCCCCGCCCCATGGTCACGGCGTTGCCGACGGCCCAGAGCCCGGGGACCGAGGTCAGGCCGAAGTCGTCGACGACCGGGAAGCCGAGCTCGTCGAGGGCGCACCCCAACGCCGCCGCCAGGGGTGACGACGGCACCGCCATGGTCCCGACGAACAGCGCTGCGCAGGGCACCACCCCGCCACCGTCGACCTCGACGCCGCCCAGCCGGCCGTCCTCGACCACCAGCCCGGTCGGGCGGCGGGGCTCGACGGCCACCCCAGGCGGAGCGTCGGAGCCCTCGGGCAGGAAGGCCACGACGTCGTCGCTCCACTGGGTGAGCAACCCGGCCAGGTGGGCGACCTTGGGCGGGTCGCCCACGACGGCGATGGCCCGATCCCGCGCCTCCCAGCCGTGGCAGAACGGGCAGTTGGCGGCGTCGCCGCCCCAGACCTCGGCCAGGCCGGGGAGGTCGGGCAGGGGGATCCGCATCCCGGTGGCCAGCACCAGGCGGCGACCGACGAGGGGCGGCCCGCCGGCCCGCTCGACCACGAACCGGCCGTCGTCGGCGGTCACGCCGGTGACGACGTCGTCCACCAGCTCGACGCCGTAGCCGGCGACCTCGGCCCGCCCCCGCGCCACCAGATCGGCGGGCGGGACGCCGTCGTTGGTCAGGAAGCCGTGGGAGTGGGCGACCCCCTCGTTGACGGGGTGGCCGGCGTCGACCACCGCCACCCGGAACCGGGCCCGGCCCAGCACCAGGGCGGCCGAGAGCCCGGCCACCGATCCTCCGATGATCACCACGTCGTGCTCGTTCGCATCCATGCCGCCGACGGTACGGACGACCTCGACCGAGCGGCAACGGCCCTTGCCGTTCCGGCAACCGCCCGATCCGAGCGGTACGTTGCTGCCATGGGCAGCAGGGGGCACGGTCCGATCCACCCGGTCGCGCACGAGGTCGTCGTCGAACGGCGCGCCGTGCTGCGGGCCATGGGGCTGGGCGCGGCGGGCCTGGCGCTCGGCGGCGTGGGCGCCCTCGCCGGGTGCCGCGACGACGACGGACGGGCCAACCAGAACACGGGGTGGAACAACAACACCACCACGACCGGTGGCCGGCCGGCGGCGAGCGTGGCGGCGTACGACCCCGACACGCCCTACTGGGAGCAGGGCGCCTTCGCCCCGGTGGCCGACGAGTCGACGATCACCGACCTGCGGGTCACCGGCACCATCCCGTCGGACCTGTCGGGCCTCTACGTCCGCAACGGCTCGAACTCCACCACGGGCCGCTCGCCCCACTGGTTCATGGGCGACGGCATGGTCCACGGCCTCCGCATCGAGGACGGCCGGGCCACCTGGTACCGCAGTCGCTACGTCCGCACCACGCTCTACGAGCAGGGCATCGAGTTCGCCGACGCCGGCATCCCCGGTGGTGACATCAGCCAGAGCAACGTCGCCATCGTCCAGCACGCCGGCCACCTCCTGACCCTCGGCGAGGTCGGCTTCCCCTACGAGCTCCTCACCGAGGACCTCACCACGGTCGGTCCCTACGACTTCGACGGGCGCCTGTCGACCTGGTGCACGGCGCACCCCAAGATCGACCCCGCCACCGGGAAGATGCACTTCTTCGGCTACGGGTTCATGGACCCGTTGCTGACCTACCACGTGGCCGATGCCGACGGTCGGCTGGTCCACAGCACGCCGATCGACATCCCGGCGGCCACCATGATCCACGACTTCGCCATCACCGACTCCGACGTCATCTTCTGGATCGGGCCCGTGCTGTTCGGCGTCGAGGGATCGGTGCCGGGCTTCCCCTACGGCTGGGCGCCCGACGACTTCCCGACGCGGGTCGGCGTGATGCCGCTCGACGGCGAGGGCTCCGAGATGCGCTGGGTCGACATGGACACCAGCTTCGTCTTCCACGGCACCAACGCCCACCGCGAGGGCGACGAGGTCGTCCTGCGGGTGAACAAGCTGAACTCGGCCTTCGGGCCGGAGGGCGACCTGGTGGCCTCCCGGCTCACCGAGTGGCGCATCGGCACTGGCAGTGCGGACCTCACGTTGAGCCAGGAGCAGCTCAACGACGTGGACATGGACCTGCCGTCGATCGACCGGCGGCGCACCGGGCTCGACCACCGCCACGCCTGGTACGTCACCGTCGACGCCACCGGTGACTACGGCTTCGAGTTCGCCGGCACCCTCCACCGCGACATGCAGACGGGGCGGGAGCAGGTCTGGGACCCGGGACCCCAC
>DASVEC010000642.1:0-5173 GCA_036380755.1 Iamia sp.
AGGCCGACCTGATCATCGCCACCGGGGTCGACGAGCGCGAGGCCACCGCCGACTGGCGGCTGGCCCCCGTCGTCGAGGTCCACCCGTGGGGGCTGGGCGCCCTGGCCGAGCGGGTGGGCCGGGCCCGGCGCGACATCCCACTGCCCCCGCTGCGCTCGGCTCTGGCCGCGGCGACGCAGGCCGGCTGGGCCGTCGACACCGGGCCGCTGCCGCCGAGCCGGGTGACCCGGACCTACGGCGAGGCCCTCGCCGGCACCGGCGTGGTCGCCGCCGATCCCGGCACCGCCGGCTTCTGGGTCGCCCGCACCCTCCCGACCACCGGTCTGGGCGGCGCCCAGGTGCCGGCCGCCGCCGGCACGACCGGCTTCGCCGCCGCCTGCGCCATCGTCGCCGGCCTCCTGCGGCCCGGTGCGCCGGCGCTCGCCGTGGTCGACGCCTGGGGGGAGGAGACGGCCGAGCTGGTCGAGGTGGCCGAGCGCCTGGCGGTGCCGCTGGCGGTCGAGGTCTGGGATCCCGATGGCGAGGCGCTCGCCGCCGACGCCCACGCCGACCGCCTGGCCCGGCTGCTCGCCGAGGGTGGCGTGGCGACCCTCGCGACCAGCCCGGACCAGCTGGCCGAGTTCCTCGCCGTCGCCGGTCCCGTCACCGCCTGGGCTTGACCCCGGTCACGTGGCCGTTATTATCGGACCACGTTCGAAAACCCGCTCGGGGGATTGATGTCGAAGTACCTGGTCATCTCGGCCGACGGCCACGCCGGGCCCCCGGCGGAGGTCTACCGCGACTACCTCGAGCCCCAGTGGCGGCAGCCGTTCGACGAGCACCAGGAGGCGGTCTCGGCCGGCCGCCAGGTCAACGAGGCCTTCGTCGAGGAGTGGGACGAGGAGACCGGCGACCACGACCTGAAGGCCGCCTACGACCCCACGACGCGGGACGCCATCCTCGACACCGAGGGCGTGGCCGCCGAGGTCCTGTTCCCCGACGCCGACGTCCTCGGCACCGGCAAGGCCGCCAGCTCGCCGTTCGGGTCGGGTCTCGGCTCGGGCGCCGACGCCGACCCCGAGGCGGTCAAGGCCGGGGCCCGGGCCCACAACCGCTGGCTGGCCGAGTTCTGCGCGACCAACCCGCACCGCCGCATCGGCGTGGCCGTCGTGCCCGTCACCGCCGGCGTCGACGACGCCGTCGCCTCGGTCCACGCCGCCGCCGAGGCGGGCCTCCGGGGCGTGATGGTGCCGACCCGCTGGTTCGACGCCCCGGCCTACATCGATCAGAGCTACGAGCCCTTCTGGGCCGCCTGCGCCGAGACCGGCCTGGTCCTCCACACCCACTCCGGCGCCGGCCCGGCCGACTACCCCCTCGGCCCCGGGTTCATCTCGATCTACGCCGCCGAGGCCTGGTGGTGGGCGGCCCGGCCCTTCTGGGTGTTCGTCCTCTCGGGCGTGTTCGAGCGCCACCCGGACCTCAAGTACTCCATCGCCGAGAACGGCGCCTGGTGGGTGCCCGACATCGTCCAGCGCATGGACGAGAAGTGGGTCGGGGCGCACAACACCCGCAAGTTCGGCGACGCCTTCCGGCTCGACCTGTCCCGCAAGCCGAGCGAGTACGTCGACGAGAGCTGCTTCTTCGCCGCCTCCACGCCGGGGGTCGAGGAGATCGAGCGCCGCCACGCCATCGGCATCGGCAACCTCCTGTGGGGCAACGACCTGCCGCACCCCGAGGGCACCTACCCCCACACCCGCAAGTGGATCGCCGACCGCTTCCGCGACGTCCCCGAGGACGAGTGCCGTCAGATCCTGGGCACCAACGCCGCCGCCCTCTACCGGGTCGACGTCGACGCCCTCTCCGAGCTGGTCGAGCGGATCGGCCCCACGACGGCCGACGTCCACGGCTAGACCAGCGCAGGTGATCACCAAGCCGTACTGGGACCCCTTCGACGTCGAGATCGACGCGGATCCCTACGCCACGTGGAAGGCGCTCCGGGACGACGCGCCCGTGTACCACAACGATCGCTACGACTTCTGGGCCCTCAGCCGCTACGACGACGTCGAGGCGGCCCACCGCGACCCCGGCACCTTCTCGTCGGCCCACGGCACGGTGCTGGAGATCATGTCGAGCAACCGGATGGGCGCCGGGATGATGATCTTCATGGACCCGCCGGAGCACACCCAGCACCGGACCCTGGTCTCGCGGGCGTTCACCCCCCGCCGCATCAGCTCGCTCGAGCCCCACATCCGGGCCCTGGCGAACGAGCTCCTCGACGGGTGGACCGCCGGCGAGCCCTTCGACCTCGTCGAGTCGTTCGGCGCCCAGCTCCCGTCGCTCGTCATCACCGAGCTGCTGGGGGTCGACCTGGCCGACCGGATGATGGTCAAGGGCTGGATCGACGAGGTCTTCCACATCGAGCCCGGCCGCGGGATGGTCAACGACGTCTCGTTCCTGGCCGGCGTCAGGATCCACGAGTACCTGTCCGGCCAGATGGAGCAGCGCCGGGCCGAGCCCCGCGACGACCTGCTCACCGCCCTGGTGCAGGCCGAGGTGCCCGACGAGGACGGGAACCCGCAGCGGCTGACCATCAAGGAGGCGGCCGGGTTCGCCAACCTCCTCATCAGCGCCGGCACCGAGACGGTGGCCCGGCTGATCGGCTGGGCCGGCGTCGTGCTCGACGAGCACCCCGACCAGCGCCGGGCCCTGGTCGACGACCCCTCGCTCATCCCCAACGCCATCGAGGAGCTGCTGCGCTACGAGGCGCCCTCGCCCGTGCAGGGTCGCTTCACCACCCGCGCCGTCGAGCTCCACGGCACGACCATCCCGGAGGGGAGCAAGGTGCTGCTGCTGACCGGCTCGGCCGGCCGGGACGAGCGCACGTACGCCGATGCCGACCGCTTCGACGTCCGCCGGCACTTCGACCGCCAGGTGTCCTTCGGCTACGGCATCCACTTCTGCCTGGGTGCGGCGCTGGCCCGGCTGGAGGGCCGCGTCGCCCTGGAGGAGCTGCTGCGCCGCCACCCGACGTGGACGGTCGACCGCCAGGCCGCCGTGCGCCTCCACACCTCGACGGTCCGAGGCTGGTCGAGCCTCCCCGTCACGTGAGACGTCTGGTCCTGGCCGCACTGGTGGTGCTGGTGGCGGCCGTGGGGTGTTCGGACGACGAGGGGACCGCGGTGGAGGAGACCACGACGACGACCACCACGGCTCCGGTCCGGGAGATCCCCGACGGGCCGGCCGCCACCCTGACTCCGCTGGAGGGCGGCGACGGCGTGTTCCTGGCCGCGGCCGAGACCGGGCCATCGCTCGAGGAGGCCGGCTACGAGGAGCACGAGCTGCAGGCCGCGGGGACGGCGACGTCGTACGCCTCCGACGTCCCGCTGCCGGCCGACGGGCGCTACGACCTCCGGCCCGACCAGGAGGCCGAGTACGCCACGCGCGTCGTCGTCCGCCGGCCGGTCGACCCCGAGGACTTCAACGGCACCGTCGTGGTCGAGTGGCTCAACGTCAGCGGCGGGGCCGACGCCGCCCCCGACTACACCTACATGGCCGAGGAGATCCTGCGGGGCGGCTACGCCTGGGTCGGGGTGTCGGCCCAGCGCATCGGGATCGAGGGCGGCCCGGTCGCGGTCGAGACGCCGGCCGGCGAGCGGTCCGGGGCCGGTCAGGGGCTCAAGGGCATCGACCCCGAGCGCTACGGCGACCTGGCCCACCCGGGCGACGTCTTCGCCTACGACATCTACAGCCAGGTGGGCCGGGCGGCGCGGGCGGCCGCGGACGGCGGTCCCCTCGACGGGCTGGGCGTCGACCAGGTCCTCGCGGTGGGGGAGTCGCAGTCGGCCTTCGCCCTCACGACCTACGCCAACGGCGTCCAGCCCCTGACCGGCGTGTACGACGGCCTGCTGATCCACAGTCGGGGCGGGGCGGCGGCGCCGCTGGGCGAGCCGGGCGGCTACATCGACATCGGCGGGTCGCTGGGCGGCGAGCCGACGCCGATCCGCCCCGACCTGGACGTGCCCACGATGATCGTCCAGACCGAGGGCGACGTCCTCGGCCTGCTCGGCTACCTGCCCGCCCGCCAGGACGACAGCGAGACCGTCCGCCTCTGGGAGATCGCCGGCGCCGCCCACGCCGACCGGTTCCAGGTCGGAGCGTTCGAGTCCGAGCTGGGCTGCCCCACGCCGATCAACCGGGGTCAGCAGGCCTTCGTCCTGCGCGCCGCCCTGCGCCACCTCGCCACGTGGGCCGCCGGCGGTGAGCCCCCGCCCGAGGCCGACCGGCTCGAGGTCGACGGTGACGCCTACGTCCTCGACGACGCCGGGAACGTGCGGGGCGGGGTCCGGACGCCGGTGGTCGACGCCCCCGTCGAGGTCCTCTCCGGCCAGGCCCCCGAGGGCGCCGCCATCATCTGCGCCCTGCTCGGCTCGACCACGCCGCTCCCCGACGAGACCCTGGGCGAGCTCTACGCCGACGCCGACGCCTACCGGCAGGCCTACGAGGACGCCACCGACGCCGCCATCGAGGCCGGCGTCGTGCTGGCGGACGACCGGGCCGCCCTCCTCGCCGACGCCCGGGACGTCACGATCTGAGCGAGCGAAACCGGCCCCGGGCTGCGAGGGTGGGACCGTGAGCACCTCCGATGCCACCTCCGCGACACCGGGGCGAGTGTCCCTCGACACCGGGGCGCCACTCGTGGTCGACCTGGCCGACCCCGCCGCCCGCGTGGCCAAGCTGACCGGCGCCAAGGCCGCCGCCCTCTCGCGGGCCGCGGCCGCGGGGCTCGACACCCTGCCCGGCGTGGTGCTGACCACCGGGTTCGCCGCCGCGGTCGACGGCGGGGCCGTGCTCGCCGACCACCCCGCCGTGCTCGACGCCTTCACCCGGATCGGCGGGGAGGACCGGGCGCTCGTGGCCCGGAGCTCGTCGGTGCTCGAGGACGCGGCGGGCTCGTCGATGGCCGGCCAGTTCGACTCGGTCATCGGCGTCACCGGGTTCGCCGCCTTCGTCGAGGCGGTCGACACCGTGCTCACCTCGCGGGACCGGGCCGGCGCGCCCGGCTCGCCGATCGGGGTGCTGGTCCAGCCGCTCATCGATCCCCGCTGGGGTGGGGTCATGTTCGGGATCGACCCCGTGTCGGGCCGGGCCGACCGGCGCGTCGTCACCGCCGTCGACGGTGGCCCCGAGCCGCTCG
>DASVEC010000643.1:0-2199 GCA_036380755.1 Iamia sp.
GACCACGTCGTCGTGGGCGATGAGCGGGGGCAGCTTGGCCGGATCCAGGCCGGAGCGGGCCACCAGGTCCGGGTCGTGCACGGTCGCACCGAGGGTCCGGTTGTCGACCGTCATCAGCGGCATGGCCGTCGTCTGGGTGGCGCAGATCCGCCCGGTGAGGCGGGCGTTGAGGGCGTCCACCGGCTCGAGGAGCGCAGCCGCCGTCTCGTAGGCCTGGGGCCGCTCCGCCCGCAGGAAGGCGATGTGGGCGGGGTCGCCGAAGGCGGGGAACATCCCGTGGCGGTCGAGCCACAGCACCAGGTCGTCCTCGCCGGACGGGACCTCGACGTGGCGCAACCCCCGCTGGTCCATCCACATGACGACCGGAGCGACCGGCCGCCCGCGGCCGTCGACGGCCACCACGGACATGTACTGGCTCGTGACGACCACGGCGGCGATGGCGGCCCGGTGATCGGCCACGATCTCCCGGGCACAGGCGCCGATGGCCTCCCACCAGGCGTCGGCGTCCTGCTCGGCCCCGCCGTCCGGGAGGAAGGTCGTGGCCAGGCCGGCGCGGGCCGACGCGAGCACCTTGGCCCCCTCGTCGACCACGGCGACCTTCACGCCGCTGGTCCCGAGGTCGATGGCGAGCACACCCGTCGTCGATCTCATCGGGGCATGATCGCGCCCGTGGACCGGCAGGGAGAGCTGCGTGTGCGTCTCCTCGGGGGCCTGTCGGTCGAGGGACGGGCGGAGCGGGACCTCGGGAGCCGCAAGGGGCGGACCCTGCTCAAGGTGCTCGCCGTGGCCCGGGGCGCCCCGGTGCCGATCGAGGGGCTGGCCGACGTCCTGTGGGGCGCCGACCTCCCGGCCCGGCCGGCGGAGCAGGTCGGGGTGCTGGTCTCCCGGCTCCGCTCCGTGCTGGGGCCTGATCGACTCGTTCGCACCGACGGCGGCTACGCGCTGCGCGGTGATTGGCTCGACGTCGAGGAGCTGGCGGTGCGGGTGAGCGACGCCGAGACGGCCCTGTCCGAGGGCCGCACCGCCGCGGCCCGGGCCGCGGCCGACGCCGCCCTGGCCCTCGCCCGGGGACCGGTGCTGCCCGACGACGAGGGATCGTGGCTGGAGGCGGAGCGGGCCGCGGCGTCGGCGTTGGTGAACCGGGCCCGCCTCATCGCGGCCGAGGGCGCGGCGCGGGCCGGCGATCACGGCGCCGCCGGCGCCCTGGCAGAGGTCGCCCTGGCCCATGACCCCTACGACGAGTCGGCGCTGCGGGTCCTGATGCGGGCGCTGGCGGCGGCCGGACGCTCGGCCTCGGCGCTCGCGGCCTACGGCCGGGTGCGGGCCCGGTTGGCCGAGGACCTCGGGGTGTCGCCCTCGGCCGAGACCGAGTCGCTCCACGATGCCGTCCTCCTGCAGGGTGATCGACCGGTGGACGCCTCGGCCCCGCCGGCCTCTCCGATGGTGGGCCGGGACGCCGAGGTGGCGCGGCTCGACCACGTCCTCGCCCGGGCCGTCGGGGGCGGTGTCGGCGTGGCCCAGGTGGTCGGGGAGGCCGGCATCGGCAAGAGCACGCTCGTCCGTGGATGGGTCGGCCAGGTCCGGGATCCGGGCCTCACCGTCCTCCGCGGGAGCTGCGACGCCCTCGGGCGCGACCTCCCCCTCCAACCGGTCATCGACGCCCTGGCCACGCATCTCGCCGGTCTCGGTGCCGACGCGGCGCGAGCGGTGCTGGATGCCGATGTCGACGTCCTGGGTCCCCTGCTCGGGTTCGACCGGGCCCCCCGCACCGAGGCCACCGCCCTGGTCGACGCCGACGCGGGGCGCCTGCGGCTCTTCACCGCCCTGCTCGGCGTCGTCGTTCGCACCGGTGGGGGCCAGCCCCCGGTCCTGGTCGTGGAGGATCTCCACCTGGCGGGGCCGTCGACGGTCAGCTGGCTGGCGTTCGTGGCCCGGCGTCCCGGGGTGGCGTGCGTGGTGACGACGGCGCGCCCGGGCGCGGCCGAGCTCCCGGAGGCGGAGACGATCACGCTGGGTCCGGTCGATCGCGCCGCGGTGGCGGCGCTGGTGGGTGAGGATCGG
The DNA here is from genome assembly GCA_036380755.1 of Iamia sp. Taxonomy (GTDB): domain Bacteria; phylum Actinomycetota; class Acidimicrobiia; order Acidimicrobiales; family Iamiaceae; genus Iamia. Next base: position 2,062 of record DASVEC010000643.1, read on the forward strand.
GCCGAGGATCTCCACCGGCGCAGCGGAGGCCATCCCCTGCTCCTCATGGCCCTGGCCGGCGCCCCCGAAGGCCAGCTCCCGGTGTCGATCGTCGACGCCGTGCACGGGTGGCTGAGTGGGATCCGCCCGGCGGTGCCC
>DASVEC010000644.1:0-3830 GCA_036380755.1 Iamia sp.
TCGCCCGCCCGCGCCACGCCCCACCCGGTGTCGGCAGGTGAGAGGCTGGCGGCATGACGAGCTTCCTGGGGCCGGCGCCGGACAGCGACGGGGCGCAGCAGATCTACGACATCGACGTGGCCCGGGACGGGTTCGTGATGAACCTGTCCCGGGCGTGGGCCCACGCCCCCGACCTCCAGCTCGGCGTCCTCGCCCTGGTGGAGCGGGCGGCCGAGGTGGGCGGGCTCACCTTCCGCCAGCGGGGCGTGCTGGTGTCGGCCATGGCGTCGACGCTCGGCGACTCCTACTGCGCCCTGGCGTGGGGCACCCGGCTGGCCGGCGAGGTCGGCGCCGAGGCGGCGGCCGCGGTGATCGCCGGCGACGACGACGGCCTCGACCCGACCGACGCCGCCCTGGCCCAGTGGGCCCGCCGGGTGGTCGCCGATCCCAACGGCACCACCGCGGCCGACGTCGACGATCTGCGCGCCGCCGGGTTCGACGACGCCCAGATCCTCGGGGTCACCGCCTTCGTGGGCCTGCGGCTCGCCTTCGCCACCGTCAACGACGCCATCGGGGCCCGTCCCGACGCGGAGGTGGCGGCCGCGGCGCCGGCCGAGGTCCGCGCCGCCGTCGCCTTCGGCCGCCCCGCCGCCGGCTCGTCGCCGGGCTAGTCGACGAGGGCCTGGTAGACGCCGGCCTGGAGGTGGCGGCGGAGGGGGTAGGTCGCGGACGGGAGGAGCTGGGTCATGAAGACCACGGCCAGCTCCTCGACGGGGTCGATCCAGAAGGCCGTGCTGGCGGCCCCGCCCCAGGCGTACAGGCCCTGCGAGCCGAGGGTCGTGTTGGCGGCGGGGTCGACCAGCACGGAGAACCCGAGACCGAAGCCGGTGCCCTCCATGGCCACCTCGGAGAAGGTGGTCTGGCCCATGTCGTTGAGCAGCTGGCCGCCGGGCAGGTGGTTGCTGGTCATGAAGCGCAGGGTGCGGGGCGACAGCAGCCGCACGCCGTCGAGCGCGCCGCCGCCGACGAGCATGTGGCAGAACCGCAGGTAGTCGTCGGCGGTGCTGACCAGCCCGCCCCCGCCCGAGAGACAGGTCGGCGGCCGGGTCATGGCCACCGCCGGGGCGAGCGCCATCATCCGCACCGACGGCGTGCAGGCGTAGAGCACCGAGCAGCGGTCGATCTCGGACTCGGGCGCCGAGAACCCGGTGTCGGGCATGCCCAGCGGCTCGAAGATGCGGGTGCGGAGGAACTCGTCGAGGGACATCCCGCTGATCCGCTCGACCAGGGCGCCGCACACGTCGGTGGACATCGAGTAGTTCCACTGGGTGCCCGGTTCGAACAGCAGCGGCTGGCGGCCGAGACGGGCCATGCACTCGTCCAGGTCGTAGTCGGGGACGGAGAACGTGCCCAGGTCCTCGCGCCGGTAGAGCTCGTCGACGGGGTGGACGTACTGGAAGCCGTAGGTCAGCCCCGACGTGTGGGTGAGGACGTGGTGGACGGTGAGCGGCGCCTCCAACGGCCGGGTCTCGGGAGCATCGGCGGTGCCGCCGACCCAGACCCGCAGGTCGGCCAGCTCGGGGAGCCACCGGCTCACGGGGTTCTCCATCAGGAAGGCCCCCTCCTCGTACAGCATCATCAGCGCCACCGAGGTGATCGGCTTGGTCATCGAGTAGATGCGGTACAGCGTCTCGGGCGCGACCTTGGCGCCACCCTCGACCTCGGTGAACCCGTACACGTCGCGGTGGACGAGCTCGCCCCGCCGGCTGACGAGGGTCTGGACGCCGGGGATCTTGCCCCCGTCGACGTAGCGGTGGAGGACGGCGTCGAGCCGGCCCAGCCGGTCCCGGTCGAAGCCATGGTCGGTGGAGGACGAACGCACGGCGGCATCGTCCCAGGTCCGGATGGCGCCCGCTCGTCGGCGCGCCTCAGCGGCGGGTGAGGACCACCACGGGGATCTGGCGGCCCTGGGCCTTCCCCTCGTACTCGGCGAAGCCGGGCATGGCGGCCTTCTGGGCCTCCCAGATCCGCTCGCGCTCGTCGCCCTCGGCCACGGTGGCCGTCACGGGGACGGTCTCGGTGCCGACCTCGATGCTGACCTCGGGGGCGGCGGTCAGGTTGTGGAACCAGTCCGGGTGGGTCGGGGCGCCGCCCTTGGACCCGAAGATCACCCAGCGGTCGCCGTCGGCCCGGAAGACGAGCGGGGTGAGCCGCTCCTGGCCCGACCGGGCGCCGGTCGTGTGGAGGATGAGCATCGGCGCCCCCTCGAAGGGGCCGCCGACCTTGCCGTCGTTGGCCCGGAACTCCTCGATGATCTGGCGGTTGAAGTCGTTGAAGTCGATCGCACTCACGGCGGCGAGCGTACGGAGACGGCGCGAGGATGCGGCGCGTGGATGACGACGTCCTGACCGCCCTCGCCGCCCAGGACCGGGAGCTCGACGACCTGGTCCGCGACCTCGACACCGCCGGGCTGGAGACGCCGTCGCGCTGCACCGGCTGGTCGGTCGCCGACGTCCTGCTCCACCTGGCCCAGTCGAACGAGATGGCCGTCGCCTCGGTCACGGACCGGTGGGAGGCGGCGGTGGAGTCGCGGGCGTTGCGCATGGCCGCCGCCCGGCCGGCCGACGTCGAGGAGCTGGCCGCGGTGATGGTCGACATCGACCGGGCCGGACCCGAGGCGTCGCGGGATCGCTGGCAGGCGAGCGTGGTCGCCATGGAGGCGGCCGTGGCCGCGGCCGACCCTCGGGCCCGGGTGCAGTGGGTCGCCGGCGAGCTGGCCGCCCGCACGCTCGCCACCACCCGGTTGGCCGAGGCGTGGATCCACACCATCGACGTGGCCGTCGGCCTCGGGGTCGATGTCGCCCCCACCGATCGCCTCTGGCACATCGCCCGGCTGGCGTGGCGGACGGTCCCCTACGCCCTGGCCCAGGGGGGCCACGACCCGGCCGGCGCCGTCCGCTTCGTCCTCACCGGCCCGGCCGGTGAACCCTGGGCGTTCGGTCCCGACGACGCACCGACCACCGTGAGCGGTGCCGCCCTGGACCTCTGCGCCGTCGCCGGTCAGCGGATGGCGGCGGCCGACAGCGGCCTGCAGGGGGAGGGCCCGGACGCCGAGGCCACGCTCCGCCTGGTCAGGACGTTCGCCTGACGCGGATCGCGGCGACAGGCGACACATCTGTTTCGGAGGGCGCGGTGATCGGGGAGGGCCCCGTCTTATGGATGCCATCACCATGCTCAAGGACGACCACCACGAGGTCGAGAAGCTCTTCAAGCGGTTCGAGAAGGCGGGTGACCGGGCCTACAAGGAGAAGCGGGACATCGTCGACCGCATCATCGAGGCTCTCTCGACCCACGCCGCCATCGAGGAGCAGCTCTTCTACCCGGTGACCCGGGAGACCGTGCCCGAGACGACCGACGACGTGCTCGAGGCGGTCGAGGAGCACCAGATCGTCAAGTGGCTGCTCCACGACCTCCAGGCGATGGACCCCCACGACGAGCGCTTCGACGCCAAGGTCACCGTCCTCATCGAGAACGTGCGCCATCACGTCGAGGAGGAGGAGCAGGACTACTTCCCCAAGGTCCGCGAGGAGCTGGGGCGCAACGACCTGTCCGACCTGGGCGAGGCCATGGAGGCCGCCCGCAAGGTCGCCCCGACCCACCCGCACCCCCGCTCGCCGGCGACCCCTCCGGGCAACCTGGTGATCGGCACCGTCGCCGGGGCCGCCGACCGCATCGCCGACACGGTCAGCGGCGTGGCCCAGGGCAGCGTCTTCGCCACCCAGGACCTGATCGCCCGGATCCTCCGGCGCGAGCGGCCCGGCAAGTCGCCTCGTGGTGGGAGCATCACCCGC
>DASVEC010000645.1:0-3608 GCA_036380755.1 Iamia sp.
CCTCGGCGTGGACGAGGGCGGGGGTGAACAGCGATCGCCACGGCAGGCGCCCGGCCGCCCGCCATGCCGCCTCGGCCCCGGCGAGGGCGCCGGGCACGACGGTGGAGCCGCCGCCACGGGGGGGCAGATCGGCGCGGGGGTCGAGGCCGGCCGGGGTGGAGGACCAGCCGCCGTAGGTGACGACGTCGCTGCCGTCGAGGTGCAGCACGAACAGGTCGCCGCCGGGCCCGCAGACCGGGCTGCTGACGACCCACTGGGTGAACGCCGCGGCCAGGGCGGCGTCGACGCTCGAGCCCCCGCTCCGCAGTGCCGCCAGCCCCGCCTCGGTCCCCAGGGGGTGACCACTGGTCACCGCACCGTGCATCAGGCGGGGACCTGGGCGGACGGGGCGAAGACGGCGGCGCCGGCGATGGCGGCGATCTCGTCCTGGGTGGGCAGGCCGCCGCTGGCGCCGACGGCGCCGACGAGCTCCTCGCCCCGGAACAGCGGCACGGCGCCGCGGCCGACGACGTAGTCGCCGAGCGCGATCACGCTCTGGGCGAAGAAGGGCCGCTCGCGCCAGCCCTCCTCCCGGTCGGAGCTGGGCTTGCCGAAGGCGGCCGACGTGCGGGCCTTCCGCCAGGCGATCTCGGACACGATCCACGGGGCGTCGTCGGCCCGCTCGAAGGCGACGAGCTGGCCCGCGTAGTCGACGACGGCGAGGGCCATGCCGACGCCCTGCTCCTCGGCGTTGGCCAGCCCTGCTGCGATGACGGCGCGCGCCTCTTCGAGGGTGATCTTGCTCATGGGTTCCTCCTGGGAGATTGGGTGGGGGGATCAGGTGGCCGCGGGCCGGCGGATGTGGACGGCCTTGCGGCGGGTGAAGAACTCGATGCCGACCTCGCCGCCTTCGCCGGCGCCGGCACCGGAGCGGCCGAAGCCCTGGATGGGGACGTGGTACGGCGTGCCCGTCAAAGGGGCGTTGACCTTGACGGTGCCGGCGGTGCTGCGCCGCCAGAAGGCGTGGGCCACGCCGAGGTCGGACGTGACGATGCCGGCGGTGAGCCCGTACGAGGTCGCGTTCGCCGCCGTCACGGCCTCGTCGAGGTCGGCGACGGTCTCGACGGTGACGACCGGCCCGAAGATCTCCTCCTCGGTGAGCTCGCCGGCCGGGGGCGCCACCAGCAGGGTCGGCGCCATCAGCTCCTCGGACCAGGGCGACCGGACCACCTCGCCGGGGTGGCGGGCCACCGCGTCGGCCACGGCCCGGTGCTGGCCCTCCGAGGACATGACCCCGTGGTCGCCGTCGGCAGTGGTCGCCGGTCGGGCGTCGACCAGCGCCCGCAGCGCGGCGAGCAGGGCGTCGGCCACGTCCTCGTGCACCAGCACCCGCCCGGCCGAGGTGCAGATCTGGCCGTTGTTGCGGAACGACGACTGGGCCACCACGTCGGCGGCGACGTCGACGTCCGCGTCGCGCCAGACCACGAGGGCGTTCTTGCCCCCCAGCTCGGCCTGGAGGGGCACCTCGACCGACAGTCGTCGGTGGATCGTCTGGGCCGTCGGGAACGAGCCGGTGAAGCTCACCCCGGCGAGGGCCGGGTCGGTGAGGAGGGCCTCCTCGATGACGGTGGTGTCGCCCAGCACCACGTTGAGCACGCCCGGCGGCAGCCCGGCGTCGAGCAGGGTCTGCCCGATGGCCAGGGCGCAGAGGACGGCGTTGGGAGCCGGCTTGAACACGGCCGCGTTCCCGGTGGCCAGGGCGGCGGCGATCTTCTTGATGGGCAGCGTGAACGGGAAGTTCCACGGCGTGATGAGGCACACCACGCCCAGCGGCTCGGCCACGGTGAAGACGTCCTCGCCGGTGTCGGTGACGTACGTGGAGCCCAGCGACCGGAAGCCGGCCTGGGCGTGGTACTCGAGGCTCGCCGCCCCCTTGGCCACCTCGGTGCGGGCCTCGCCGAGCGGCTTGCCCATCTCATGGGAGATCGTCTCGCCCATGTCCGCCGACCGCTCCCGGAACAGCACCGCGGCGCGGTTGAGGACGTCGGCCCGGGCACTGGGACCGAACGCCGCCCACCCCGGCTGGGCCGAGGAGGCGGCGGCGTAGGCAGCGGCAACGTCGGACGGCGAGGCGCCGTCGAGCACGCCGAGCGACGAGCCGTCGCGGCGCGACACGAGCGGGATCGGCTCACCCGAGCCGGCGACGACCGAGCCGCCGATCAGCAGTCCGTGGCGCACGTCGGCGGCGGTCTCGACCGCGGTCACGACGGGTCCCCGATCGAGACGGGCACGTCGGGCGTCACCGCGAAGCAGGCGACCTGGTGGCCGGGCTCGACGTCGACCAGCGGCGGGCGCTCGACCCGGCAGCGGTCGTGCACCAGCGGGCAGCGGGTGTGGAACCGGCAGCCGGCGGGCGGGTCGATGGCGCTGGGCGGGTCGCCCGAGAGGATGATCCGGCCGGGCCGCTCCAGCGCCGGGTCGGGAATCGGCGCCGCGCTGAGCAGGGCCCGGGTGTAGGGGTGCAGCGGGTTGGCGTAGATGCGCTCGCGGTCGCCGGTCTCGACGATGTGGCCGAGGTACATCACGGCCACGCGATCAGCGATGTTGCGGATCACGGCCAGATTGTGAGCGATGAACAGGTACGAGAGACCGAGGTCGCGCTGGAGCTCCTTGAGCAGCTTCACGACCTGGGCCTGGATCGACACGTCGAGGGCCGACACCGGCTCGTCGGCCACCACGAAGCGAGGCCGTAGGGCGAGGGCCCGGGCGATCACGATGCGCTGGCGCTGACCACCGGAGAACGCGTGCGGGTAGCGATTGGCCGCCGTCTTGGGCAGGCGCACCATCTCCAGGAGCTCGTCGACCGCGTCGTGCAGCGCCTGGCCCTTGGCGATCTTGTGGAGCACCAGCGGCTCGCCGATGATCTGGCGGACCGTCCGGCGCGGGTTGAGCGAGGCGTAGGGGTCCTGGAACACCAGCTGGATGTCGCGGTGGAGCGACCGCCACTCCTTCCGGCTGCACCCGGTGATGTCGCGCCCGTCGAACTCGATGCGCCCGGCCGAGATGGGGATGCGACCCAGCAGCGCCCGGCCGGTCGTCGACTTGCCGCAGCCCGATTCGCCCACCAGGCCGAGGGTCTCGCCCGCGTTCACGTGGAGATCGACGCCGTCGACGGCCGACACCGTGCCCTTGCTCTTGCCACCGGCGGCCCGGCCCCGGACCGTGTAGGACACCGACAGGTCGGACACCTTCAAGATCGGCGTGCCCTCCGGCGACGTCGACGGGGGTCGGGGATCCTTCTCGAGGAGTGTCACGTGGCCACCCCCGAGCCGTCCATGCGTCGCCAGCACGCCGTCCAGCGCCGGGGGCGGACCTCGACCAGCGGGGGCTCCTGGGTCCGGCACCGCTCGACGGCCTCGGGGCAGCGGAGGTGGAAGGGGCAACCAGCGACGGCGTCGGCGTGGGCCGGCGGGTCGCCGTCGATCGACACCAGCTCGCCGTCGGGCACGTCGACCCGGGGCGAGGAGGCGATCAGCCCGGCGCTGTAGGGGTGGAGCGGGTCGGCGTAGAGCTCCTTCACCGGCGACCGCTCGACGACCCGGCCGGCGTACATGACCTGCACCCGGTCG
>DASVEC010000646.1:0-2279 GCA_036380755.1 Iamia sp.
CCCAGCCCCGCCCCGGCCACGCCGACCTGGCCGGCATGCAGAAGTACTCCTTCGTCGACTCCCGCGACGTGCTCGAGCGGGCCTCGGCCCGCGAGACGGCGGCCCGGGTCGTCGCCGGCACCCTGGCCAAGCTGTGGCTGAGGACGCTGGGGATCGACGTCGTGTCCCACGTCGTGCGGATCGGGGCGGTGGCGGCGCCGGCCCGCCCGGCGCCCACCATCGACGACCTCGATCGGATCGACGACGACGAGGTCCGCTGTCTCGACCCCGAGACCTCGGCCGCCATGGTCGAGGGCATCAAGGAGGCGGCCAAGGACGGCGACTCGCTCGGCGGCGTGGTCGAGGTCGTGGCCCACGGCGTGCCCGCCGGGCTGGGCAGCCACGTCCACTGGGACCGCAAGCTCGACGCCAAGCTGGCCGGCGCCCTGATGAGCATCCAGGCCGTGAAGGGCGTCGAGATCGGCGACGGCTGGGACGTCGCCACTCGGCGGGGGAGCGACGCCCACGACCCCATCACCTGGGACGGCGAGACCCATGCCTACCCCCGCACCAGCGCCCGGGCCGGCGGGGTGGAGGGCGGCATGTCCTCGGGCGAACCGGTGATCGCCCGCGTGGCCATGAAGCCGCTGGCCTCGCTCAACCGCCCGACTCTCGGCACCGTCGACGTCCTCACCAAGGAGGAGACGGTGTCGTTCAAGGAGCGCACCGACGTCACCGCGGTGCCGGCCATGGGCGTCGTGGCCGAGACCATGGTCGCCCTCGTGCTGGCCGACGAGGTGGCCCGCAAGTTCGGCGGCGACACGGTGGAGGAGACCCGCCGCAACCGGGCCGCCTACCTGGCCGCCCTCCGGGACGGCCCCCTTGGCTGAGCGGCCGGTCGTCCTCGTGGGCATGCCCGGCTCCGGCAAGAGCAGCGTCGGCCGCCGTCTGGCCAAGCGGCTCGACCGCCCCTTCGTCGACGCCGACGACGAGCTGGTCCGCCGGAGCGGCCGCAGCGTGCGCGACTGGTTCGCCGACGAGGGCGAGCCCGCCTTCCGCGCCGCCGAGGGCGAGCTCCTGGCGGACCTGCTCGCCGCGCCCGGTCCGTCGGTGATCGCCGCCGGCGGGGGCGTCGTGCTCGCCCCCGCCAACCGGGTCCTGCTGCGCGAACGGGCCCTGGTGGTCTGGCTGCGCGCCGGCGTGCCCTACCTGCTGTCCCGGGTCGAGCAGAAGCAGGACCACCGCCCGCTCCTCGACGAGGACCCCGAGGCCGCCCTCACCCGTCTCGCCGAGGCCCGTACGCCCCTCTACGAGGAGGTGGCGCACCTCACCGTCGACGTCGAGCCCTTCCGCCAGGCCCACGACAAGCCCAAGCGGGAGCTGGCGGTGCGCATCGCCGAGATGGTGGAGGTGGCGTCGTGATCGATCTGGAGGTGCCACTGGGCGACCGGTCGTACCCCGTGCTGGTGGGCTCGGGTGCCCGCCACCGGCTGCTCGAGCTGCTGCCGGTCGGCGTGCAGCGGGCCGCGGTGGTGACCCAGGCCGGCATCGGCTGGGACGTCGACCCCGGGGTCGAGAGCCGGGTGTTCACCATCGGCGAGGGCGAGGACGCCAAGCACCTCGGCACGGTCGAGGACCTGTGCCGCGACCTGGCCCAGTGGGGCCTGACCAGGGGCGATGTCATCGTGGCGGTCGGCGGGGGCGTGGTGACCGACGTGGCCGGCTTCGTCGCCGCCATCTACCACCGGGGCGTCCCCGTCGTGCACGTGCCCACCACGCTGCTCGGCCAGGTCGACGCCGCCATCGGGGGCAAGGCCGGCGTCAACCTCCCCGAGGGCAAGAACCTGGTGGGGGCGTTCTGGCAGCCGACCGCCGTGCTGTGCGACACCGAGGTGCTGGCCACCCTGCCGCCGCGGGAGCACCGCAGCGGCCTGGGCGAGATGGCGAAGTACCACTTCCTCACCGGCCTCGACCTGATGGCGATGCCCCTCGACGAGCGGGTGGCCGAGTGCGTGCGCATCAAGGCCGACGTCGTGGCCGGCGACGAGCGGGAGGGCGGGCGGCGGGCGACGCTCAACTACGGCCACACCCTGGCCCACGCCCTCGAGACGTCGGGCGGCTACGACCTCCGCCACGGCGAGGCCGTGGCCATCGGCCTCGTGTTCGCCGCCGAGCTGGCCCGGGCGCTGGGGCGGATCGACGACGAGCGGGTCGCCGCCCACCGGGCCGTGGTCGCCGGCTACGACCTGCCCACCCGGTTGCCGACCGGCACCGACCGGGCCGAGCTCGTGGCCCTGTTC
>DASVEC010000647.1:0-3574 GCA_036380755.1 Iamia sp.
CATCGTGATGCAGGACATCTTCATGTTCGACTACGGCATGGGCGTCGACGAGCACGGGCGCTTCCGCGGTCACCTCAAGGCCACCGGCACCCGCCCCCGCTTCGCCGAGAAGCTCCAGGACCTGGGCATCCGCCTCGGCCCAGAGGTCTTCCAGCCCGAGCAGTTCGCCCGCCGCGGCGCCGGCGCCCGATGAGCGCCCCCCGGTCCGCCGTGACCGTCACCCGTCGCCGGACCCGCGTCCTCGGCGGGCTGGCCGCGTCCTTCGTCGCCTGCCTCGTCGTGGCCGTCGGCCCTGCGGTCGTGGGCCAGGAGGGCGACACCTCGCCGCTCAGCGTGCGCCAGGTCGACGCCACCGATCCCAAGGCCGTCACCGTCGACGTGATCTGGACCGGCGACCGCGAGGCCGTCACCGACGCGACCATCCGCGAGGGCGGCCGGGAGCGACCGCACCAGCCGCCCGAGCCCCTGTCCGCGGTGGGCGTCGAGACGGCCATGGTCGTCGTGGTCGACACGTCCCGGTCGATGGCCGGCAACGGTGGCGTGCGCCAGACGCAGGAGACCCTCCGGACCATGATCGACGCCCTCGAGGAGGGCGAGGCCATGGGCATCGTCGGCTTCGGGACCGAGGTCGAGGTCTACTCCGAGATCACCCGCGACAAGACCCAGCTCCTCGAGGCCGCCGGCGAGCTCGTCGCCCCGGCCGAGGCCAAGACGGCCATGTGGGACGGCCTGCGCAAGGCCTCGTCGCTGTTCGCCGAGGTCGAGGACCTCCAGGCCAACATCGTCCTGATCACCGACGGCTTCGACGACAGCTCCGAGATCGACGCCAGCGAGGCCGCCTCCGACGTGTCCCGCGCCGGGGCCGCCGTCTTCGCCCTCTCCTACGGCGCCGAGAACCAGGACGACTCCAAGGCCCTCACCGGCCTGGTCGAGCGCGTCGGTGGCGCCGTCATCCCGGCGCCGACCGAGGAGGACCTCTCGACCGGCCTGACCCAGGTCCAGCAGTCGCTCGACCAGCAGTACCGGCTCGTCTTCGAGAGCAGCGGCGCCCAGGGGGCGTCCGATCTCGAGGTCACCATCGGGGGCGAGACGGTGGAGACGACCTTCGTGTCCGGCGCCGTGGCCGAGGGCGCCGCCAACCTCGCCCCGCCGGCCGCGTCCAAGAGCCTGCTGCCGTCGTTCGTGCGGGGCACTGCCGGGATGATCGCCGTCGTCGCCGTGGGCGGCCTGGCCGTGGTGCTCGCGGTGGTGGCCATCGCCACCATCGCCTCCAAGGACGAGAGCAGCCTCGACCGCATGCTGCAGACCTACACCGAGCCCGGCATGAACGACGGCGCCGAGGACGAGAGCCTGGCCCAGACGGCCTTCGTCCAGCGGGCCGTCGAGCTGACCGCGGAGCTGGCGGACAAGCAGGGTGTCCTGGTCAAGGTCGAGAAGAAGCTGGAGCGGGCCGACCTGCCCCTGCGCGCCGCCGAGGCGATCTTCTTCTACGCCGCGGGTGCGACCGTCGTGACGATCGTCTTCCTCATCCTGATGGGCGTGATCGGCGTGCTGATCGGTGGCCTGCTCGGCTTCCTCCTGCCCGTCGCCATCCTCAACTTCCTCGGGGCCCGGCGCCAGAAGCAGTTCAACACCCAGCTGCCCGACATGCTCTCGCTCCTGTCCGGTTCGCTGCGCGCCGGCTACTCGCTCGTCCAGGGCGTCGACGCCGTGGCCCAGGAGGTCGACGGGCCCATGGGGCGTGAGCTGCGCCGGGTCATGACGGAGGCCCGCCTCGGTCGTGAGCTCGAGGACGCCCTCGAGGCGTCGGCGGAGCGGGTCCAGAGCAAGGACTTCGAGTGGGCGATCATGGCCATCCGCATCCAGCGCGAGGTCGGCGGCAACCTGTCGGAGCTGCTCCTCACCGTGGCCAACACCATGGTCGAGCGCGAGCGCCTCCGCCGGGACGTCTCCACGCTCACGGCCGAGGGCAAGATGAGCGCCATCATCCTGGGCGGCATGCCGGTGGCGCTGGGCGGTGCCATGTACGCCATGAACCCCGAGTACATGGGCGTCCTCTTCACCGAGACCCTCGGCAAGGTCCTGCTCGGCGCCGGCACCGTGACCTGCCTGATCGGCTTCGCGTGGATGAAGAAGTGCATCACCATCGAGGTCTGATCGTGTCCCCCGTCGTCGTGCTCCTCCCCTCCGGAACCTGAGGTCCCCTCCATGCTCACCATCGGACTCGCCCTCGCCTTCCTCGCTGTCGTCGTCGGGCTGATCAACGTCCTCTCCCAGGCCGACGAGAAGGCGACCGTGCGTGCCTCGCTGCGCCAGCTCGACGGCTACGAGGTCGCCAACGTGCGCGACCAGGAGCTCCTGAAGCCGGTCACCGAGCGGGCCGTCGAGCCCGTGCTCACCGCTCTCCTGCGCGTCGGCAAGCGGCTCACGCCGCTGGGCTACATCGAGAAGTCGAAGCAGATGTTCTCGTCGCTGGGCCACACCGGCACCGCGTCCTGGGATCGCTTCATGGCCCTGAGGGTCGTGCTCCAGGTCCTCGTCGCCCCGTGGCTCTTCTTCGTCTTCGGCGTCTGGAAGCCGGGGGGCATGCTCACGCTGGCGGCCGCCGGCATCGGCATCTTCGTCCTGGCCAAGGGCCCGGACGCGGTGCTGCGGCGGAAGGTCGAGGAGCGCCAGCAGGAGATCCGGATCCGGCTGCCCGACGTGCTCGACCTGCTGGTGATCTCGGTCGAGGCCGGCCTCGGCTTCGAGCAGGCGCTCGACCGCTGCGTCGACGCCGTGCCCGGACCCCTCACCGACGAGTTCGCCCGCATGCTGGGCGAGGTCCGGGCCGGCGCCTCCCGCGTCGATGCCATGCGCAACATGGAGAAGCGGGTCAACGTCCCCGAGCTGCGGTCGTTCGTCCTCGCCATCATCCAGGCCGACACCTTCGGCGTCTCGATCGGCCGGGTGCTCCGGGCCCAGGCCGAGGAGATGCGGCTCAAGCGCAAGCAGATCGCCGAGGAGAAGGCCCAGAAGGCCCCGGTGAAGATGCTGATCCCGATGGTGTTCTGCGTGTTCCCGGCGCTGTTCATCGTGGTGCTCGGCCCCGCCATCATCAACATCATGGATGCCTTCAAGAGCGGTGCCTGAGCCGGTGATGACGGCGTCGGCGGAGGCCCCTGCAGTCGAGGAGGACGCGGTCTCCGACGAGGCCGCGCCCGTGACGCCGCGCCCGCCCGACATCGGGTGGATCCTGGGGGCGGTGGCCGCGCTGGTGGGCCTGATCCTGGGCACCGCGCCGATCCACGACAACAGCTTCCTCACGCACCTCGCCACCGGGCGGCTGATCCTCGACGGCGGCGACGTGTTCGGGGGCGACCCGTACTCGTACACCGCCCACGGCGATCCCTGGACCGTGCCCTGCTGGCTCGCCTCGGTGCTCTACGCCGGGGCCGAGGACCTGGCCGGCTTCGCCGGGATCCGCCTGCTGAACGGGCTGCTGGTCGCGGCGATCGCCGTCGGCCTGTGGCACCTCTCGGCCCGCAGCCGGTCGGCCGTCGTGCGGTCCGCGGTCGTGCTGGTGGCCCTGGCC
>DASVEC010000648.1:0-16382 GCA_036380755.1 Iamia sp.
CGCCTCGCCGCCGAAGTTCTGACGAGGCCTCAGATACGCCCCCACGACGCCCTCGACGTGGCCTCCACCTGGACCTCGAACCTTCTGGGACCTCATCTTGGACGTCAGATCTGCACCGGCCCTGGGCAAGCGCGCCCTCGATCTCCTCGTCGGCCTCCCGCTCGCCCTCCTCTCACTCCCCGTGGTCGCCGTGACCGCGCTGGTCTCGCTCGCCACCTTGCGGGCCAACCCCTTCTTCGTCCACGAGCGGGTCGGCTGGTGCGGCCGGACCTTCCGGGTCGTCAAGATCCGGACGCTCCCGACCACCACCGGCGCCTACGTCGACAAGTACGCCCTGGAAGGTCAGCGCATCCCCCGGGCCACCGCCCTCCTGCGCACCCTCCACCTCGACGAGCTCCCGCAGCTGTGGCTCGTCGTCCGTGGCTCGATGTCGCTGGTCGGACCCCGGCCCGAGATGCGGGTGCTGCACGACGACTTCGACCCGCACTTCGCCGAGCTGCGCTGCCGGATGCGGCCCGGTCTGACCGGCCTCTGGCAGATCAGCCCCCACTGCGTCGGCCTCATCGGCCAGCGCACGGAGTACGACCGCATCTACCTCGAGATGCAGTCGTGGCGGATGGACGCCTGGATCGCCTACCGCACCGCCCTCAAGATGCTGGGCCGCGGCACCGTCCACCTCTACGAGGTCCCCGAGTGGGCCTTCCCGCGGACGCCGACCCCGATCCGGACGGTGGCCACGCCGACGCCGGCACCGGTTCCGGAGCCCGCCCGGGCCGCCTAGCGCCGGCACCCCACCGATGAGCGGTGGCGGCGGTCGGCGTCTCACCCTCCATGCGAGAGGAGGAGCCGCCGGTCCGCAGCGAGGGTGACCTGCCGGCTCGCTTCGCCCGCCGCGTCGTCGTCCTCGCCCCCGGCGAGCGCTGCGCCTACGTGTCCGGCGACTGGGAGGACGCCCTGGTCGTCGTGGAGGACGGCGCCATCGAGCTCGAGGATCTCGGCGGTGATCGGCGCAGCCTGGCCCGGGGCGCGGTGCTGTGGCTCGTCGGCCTGCCGCTGCGGGCCCTCCACAACGTCGGCCGCCACCCCGCCGTCATCGTGGCCGTGTCCCGCCGCCTGCCCGATCGGGACGACGAGCGCTAGCCCCGGACCAGCTCGACCAGGGCGTCGAGCTCGATCTGGGTCCCGATGGCGATGATGACCAGACCGGCGTGGATCTCGACCTCGGGCGTGGGGTTGGTCTGGAAGGTCCCGTCGGGGTGGCGCAGGGCGAGGACCAGGGCGCCGGTGCGGTCGCGGAGGTGCGAGTCGCGCAGGGTGTGCCCGGCGATCGGCGACCGCTCGGTGACCTCCACCTCCTCCAGCCGGAACTCGAGGGTCCGCTCGTGCATCACCACGTCGAGGAACTCGGCCACGTGGGGCCGGAGCACGAAGGCGGCCATGCGGGAGCCGCCGATGCTCTGCGGGTTGACCACCCGGTCGGCGCCCGCCCGGTGCAGCTTGCCCTCGGCGTCGGTGCCCCGGCTCCGGGCCACGATGAACAGGTCGGCGCGCATCGCCCGGGCGCTCAGGGCGATGAAGGAGTTCTCGGCGTCGCTGTCGACCGCGGCCACCAGCGCCGAGGCCGTCTCGATCCCGGCCCGGCGCAGGATGCCGTCCTCGGTGGCGTCGCCGATCACCGCCGGGTGGCGGACCTCGAGGAGGCGGCTCTCGTCCTGCTCGACCACCACGAGACGGCGGCCGGCCTCGAGCACCTCGGCGGCGATGGCCTGGCCCACCCGGCCCCATCCGCAGATGATCACGTGGTCCCGGAGCGAAGCGATCGAACGTTCCATGCGGCGTCTCCCGAGCAGCTCGTTGAGGCGGCCCTCGATGACGGTCTCGACGAGGACACCGAAGGCGTAGAAGGCGGAACCGACCCCGGCCAGGATCAGCACGATGGTGAAGACCTGGCCGGCCCCGTCGAGGGGCTCGACCTCGCGGAAGCCGACCGTCGAGATGGTGGTCACCGTCTGGTAGGCGGCGTCCAGGGGGGCGAAGCCGAGCAGGACGTAGCCGACGGTGCCCGCCACGAGGACCAGCCCCAGGGCGACCATCGCCCCACCCAGGCGGCGCCAGTGGTCCATGGGCAGCGGAGGCTAGGGCAGCCGGCTCCAAGCGGGGCTCAAGGCTCCGTCCAGCGGCCGGTGCGACGGTCCCGCCATGACCAACGCCGACCTGCGCGGCTACCGCGCCATCCACACCGCCCTCCGCCACGCCGCCCACGCCATGGCCGCCGCCGCCCCCAGCCTCGGCCCCGAGGAACCCGAGCGCCTGGCCGCCTTCCGCAGGTACTGGGCCGGCTACGCCGGCGAGGTCGTGGCCCACCACACCACCGAGGACGACGTCGTCTTCCCCGAGCTGGTGCGGCGGGCCCCGTTCCTGGCCGCCCTCATGGAGCGGGCCGATGCCGACCACCACCACCTCGACGAGCTGATGGAGGACGTCACCGCCGCCCTCGGGGCCATCGCCGACGGGGCGTCGCCGGAGCGGGCTGCCGCCCTCCTCCGCGAGGTGGCCGACCACATGGAGGAGCACCTCGGCATGGAGGACCGCGACCTCCTCCCCGTCATCGAGGTCAGCTTCAGCGCCGAGGAGTACGAGGTCCTGGAGAAGAAGGCTCTGGACATCATCGGCTTCGGCGCGCAGGCCGCCTTCACCATCCCGTTCCTCGCCGCCTCGCTCGACGACGAGACCCGGGCGGATCTGCTGGGCGACGCTCCCCTCCCGGTCAAGGTCATCCTCCGCCTCTTCCGCGGCCGTCACGCCAAGCTGGCGGCGCTCGCCCTCGGCGCGGCGGTAGGGTCCGGGCCTGGCGTGCCAGGACGCCACCTGTCCGCGGGAAGGGCCGAGCCCACCTGGAGGTGACGACAGGAACGCCCGGCGCTCCCTCCCTGCCTGACCGTGCGGACACAGGCTCCGGGAAGGAGACCGCATGCCCATCCACCCACTCCCCGACCGTCCCGACCTCGGTCGGATGAAGGCCACGGCCAAGGACCTGCGGGACCTGGTCCGTGCCGGCGTCGACGGGGCCGTCGCCACCGTGCGCGAGCACCATCCCCGCGGCGCCGAGGTCACCGCCGATCCGGCGGCCTTCCGGTTGGCCGACGCCCAGCTGACCCTGGCCCGGCACCACGGGTTCGCCTCCTGGCCGAGGCTGAAGGCCCACGTCGAGACGGTGCGGGAGCTGACCCGCTCGCCCCACGAGCAGCCGGTCGGCGGGCCGCTGGCCACCGACGAGGACCGGGCCGACGAGCTGCTCCGGCTGGCCTGCCTCACCTACGGCGCCGACGACGCCGCTCGGCCCCGCGCCGCCCTGGCCCTCCTCGCCGAGCACCCCCACCTGAGCGGCCTGACCCTCCACACCGCGGCCGCGACCGGCGCCGTCGAGGCCGCCCGCCGCCACCTGGAGGCCGGCGCCG
The DNA here is from genome assembly GCA_036380755.1 of Iamia sp. GTDB lineage: Bacteria > Actinomycetota > Acidimicrobiia > Acidimicrobiales > Iamiaceae > Iamia. Next base: position 3,459 of record DASVEC010000648.1, read on the forward strand.
ACGTCGACGCCGACGGCGGTCCCTTCGCCTGGGCCCCGCTGCTCTACGTCGCCTACTCCCGCATCGACGACCCCGACGAGGGGCGTGACACGGTCGGCGTGGCCCGCCTCCTCCTCGACCACGGCGCCGACCCCGACGCCGGCTTCCTCTGGGACGGCCTGCCGTCGCCCTTCACCGCCCTCACCGGTGCCTTCGGCGGGGGCGAGGGCCACCAGCCGGCGCACGCCCGGTGGCACGAGCTGGCCTCGCTCCTCCTCGACGCCGGGGCCGACCCCAGCGACAGCCAGACGGTCTACGACCGGGGCCTGGGCGACGTCGTCCGCGACGACACCGGCTGGCTGGAGCTCCTGCTCGACCACGGCTTCGGGCGGGGCGACGGCGGGCCGTGGGTCCGCCGTCTGGGTCACGAGGCGCAGAGCCCGGCCGAGGTGGCGGCGGAGGCGCTGGCCCACGCGGCCGAGGCCGGCCTGCTCGAGCGGGCGAGGCTGCTGCTCGCCCACGGCGTCGATCCCGACCGCCCCGGCTGCCACCCGGCCTTCGCGGGGCGGACGCCCTACCAGGGCGCCGTCGAGGGCGGGAACCACGAGATCGCCCGGCTGCTGGCCGAGGCCGGGGCCGACACATCGGGGGTCGATGCCACCATGGCCCTGGTCGGAGCCCTCCTGGCCGCCGACGGAAGGGCCGTCGCCGCCGCCGGCCCCGGCGCGGTCGCCGAGGTGCGGGCCACGCACCCCGACCTCGTGGCCCGAGCCGCCGAACGGGGGCGACCGGCCGCGATCCGGCTGCTGGCCGAGGAGGGGTGGGACGTGAGCCACCTCGGCCGCCTCACGGCGCTCCACGAGGCCGCCTACCGGGGCGACCGCGACGTCGTCGACCTCCTCCTCGCCCTCGGCGCCGATCCGACGGTCCGGGACCCCGAACACGACGGCACCCCTGCCGGCTGGGCCCACCACGGCGGCCACCCGGACCTGGCGACCGACCTGGCCGCCGCCGAGTCCACCGGGCCGGACGCCGAGGGTCCGTAGCGCCGTCGCGCGCTCGCGCCGCGACCGGGGGCGTGCGAGCCTGCGGCCATGGCCGTGCACGTCGTCACCCTCACGTGTCCGGATCGACACGGGATCGTGGCGTCGATCGCCCAGGGCTTCGTCGAGCTGGACGCCAACATCGTCGAGAGCGCCCAGTTCGGCGACGAGACCAGCGGGACGTTCTGCATGCGGACGCTGGTCGATGCCCCCGTCGAGGAGCCGGAGCAGATCGAGAAGGCGCTGGCCGACCGGGCCGCGGCGCTGGGGGCGACGATCGCCGCCCGCCGGGTCGACCGGCCCGTCCGCACCCTCGTGCTGGTGTCACGCCACGACCACTGCCTCCTCGACCTGCTCTACCGGTGGCGGGCCGGCGAGCTGGCCGTCGACATCGTGGCGGTGGCGTCCAACCACCCCGACCTGCGCCCGCTGGCCGAGCGCGACGACGTCCCCTTCCACCACCTGCCCGTCACCGCCGAGAGGCGCGACGAGGCGGACGCCCGGCTGCTGGCGCTGCTCGACGAGCTGAGCATCGATCTGGTCGTGCTGGCCCGCTACATGCAGGTCCTGTCGCCCACCGTCTGCGCCGCCATGCCGGGCCGGATGATCAACATCCACCACTCGTTCCTTCCCGGGTTCCGCGGCGCCCGCCCGTACCACCAGGCCTGGGAGCGGGGCGTCAAGGTCATCGGCGCCACCGCCCACTACGTCACCGAGGGGCTCGACGAGGGGCCGATCATCGACCAGGACACCACCCGGGTCACCCACGCCCACGGCCCCGGCGAGCTGCAGGTCGTGGGGCGCGACCTCGAGCGCCTGGTGCTGGCCCGCGCCGTGGCCGCCCACGCCGAGGGCCGGGTCTTCCTCCTCGGCCCCCGCACCGTCGTGCTCCCCTGACGCGGCGCCATAGGCGATGGCCGACAGGGTCACGACGAAGCCGACGAGCTGGACGGGCGACAGGTCCTGGCCCACCACCAGCCAGCCCATGACGGCGCCGGTGACAGGGGCGGCCAGGCCGAGGAGGGGCGGGGCCACCGCCGGGAGCCGGCGGATGCCCCGGAACCAGAGGACGTAGGCGAGGGCCGTGCCCGCCAGGCTCAGGTAGGCGAAGCCCACGAGCGCCCGTCCGTCGACCGCGGGCGGCGCACCCTCGACCACGAGCGCGACCGGCGCCAGGACGGCGGCCCCCATGAGGAGCTGCCAGCCGGTGGCGGCGAGCCGGTTGGCCGGCGCCGGGAACCGGCGCGTCCCGACGACGCCGAGCGCGAAGGACAGGTTGGCCCCGACCGCGGCCAGCACCCCGAGGGGATCGATGTCGGCGCCCGGCCGGACGACGACCAGGCCGACGCCGAGGGCGGCGACGACGGCCACCATCAGGTCCTGCCGTCGGGGTCGCTCACCGCCGACGGCCCGGGTCAGGAGCAGGACGAGGAGGGGCTGGAGCCCGCCGACGGCCGCCGCCACCCCGCCCGGCAACCGGTAGACGGCGACGAACAGGAGGGGGAAGAAGAGCCCGAAGTTGCAGACGGCCAGCGCGGCCGTCCGGGCCCACTCCGCCCCTCGCGGCCGCCACCGGGACGAGACGGTGCCCAGAGCCAGCAGCACCAGGCCGGCGGGGAGCACCCGGACGAGGGCCACGAACAGCGGGCGCCCGTCGGGGAGCAGCTCGGTGATGGTCACGTAGGTGGTGCCCCACGCGACCGGTGCGAGCACGGTGGCTGCGGCCGTTCTCTTCATGTTCGTTATCTTAATGTTGAGATGATGACTGTCAAGAGGACGGCGTACGCTCCGATCCATGGCCCGGGAGCAGGACGCCGTCGACCGCATCAGCGAGCAGTGGGCGACCGTCCGCCCCGACGTCGACTCCGCCCCCCTCGCCGTGATCGGCCGGGTGTCCCGCCTCTCCCGCCTGATCGACAAGCGCCTCGCCGAGAGCTTCGCCCGCTTCGACCTGGAGGCGTGGATGTACGACGTGCTCGCCACCCTGCGCCGGGGCGGCGAGCCCTACGAGCTGACCGCGGGCGAGCTCGTCGCCCAGTCGATGGTCACGACCGGGGCCATCACCAACCGCATCGACAAGCTCGAGCAGCGGGGCCTGGTCGAGCGGGTGGCGGCGGCGGACCGGCGCAAGGTCATCGTGCGCCTCACCCCCGCCGGACGAGAGCTCGTCGACGAGGTCGTCGGGCCGCACCTGGTCGTCGAGGAGGAGATCCTGGCCGCCCTCTCCCCCCGCCAGCGCGACGACCTCGTCCGCCTCCTCCGCACCACCCTCCTCTCCCTCGGCGACCAGGCCCCGGCCTAGGCGACGAGCGCGGCCTCGACCTCCGGGGCCGCGGCACGGGCCCGGGCCGTGATGGCCTCCCAGGTCGCGAGATGGCCCTCGGCGGCGAGGCGGGCCCACGGCTCGCCGCCCGAGCGCAGCAGGTCGACCATGCCCTGCGCCCGACGAGGCAGCAGGCCGACGAGGCCCCGGCGGTCCGCCTCGTCCAGGCCGTAGCCGTCGGCCAGATCCCGGACGCCGGTGGGCGCCAGGTCGGCGAACGACAGGGCGGCCCAGGCGAGATCCCAGAGCCGGGTGCCGGGACCGGCGGAGTCCCAGTCGATGAGGACGGTCCGCCCGGCGCCGTGGACGAGGTTCCACGACGCCAGGTCGTGGTGGACCACGAGGTCGGCGTCGTCGGGCGGGATCGCCGTGCCCCAGACGGCGTCGGCCGGGGGGACGAAGCCCTCGACCGCGTCGTGCAGGCGGCGGGCCAGGCCCCCCACCTCGACCAGCGACGGTCCCGGCTCGTAGGGATGCGTGACGCCGCCGTCGATCCACTCGACGACGTGCCGGCCGCGCTCGTCGACGCCCAGCGACCGGGGCGCACCGTCGAAGCCGACCTCGTGGAGATGCGTGAGGAGGGCGTCCACCGCAGGGGTCCACGGGCCCGCCGGGCGGCGCACGGTGTCGCCCACCCGGACCAGCCCGGCGGTGACGTTGCCGCCGGTCAGCGGGATCTCCTCCATCCGACGCAGCATGGTCGGTCCGCCCCTCGAGCCCTCAGAGCATTCGTCGAGTTCTTGGTTGGGATCCGTCGCGTTTTCGCGACGCCTGGCAACCAAGAAGCCCCTCGACCCCCTCAGCCGCGACGCAGGACAACCAAGAACCCCTTCTTGGTTGCCCTCGGTCGCGTTTTCGCGACCCAGACCAACCAGGAACCCCTTCCTGGTTGGGATCGGTCGCGTCACCTAGACCGCGAGGGGCTCGCCGGTCTCGAGGAACGACTTGAGGCTGGCGAGGACGCCGGGCCAGCCGTTGCTGATGGCGTCGAGCATCACGCTGCCGGGGACGAAGCCGTCGTGCACGACGCGCAGCTTGACCGTGCCCGGGTCGGCGTCCTCGATCGTGAAGGTCACCGTCGAGCGGGGCTCCGCCTGCTGGGCCGCGATCTGCTCGTCGGTCCAGCCGGTGTGCTCCTGGTGGAGGGCATCGGCGTGGTGCCAGGAGTACGAGAGGAGCCGGGGCCGGTCGACGGCCAGGACCTCCTGGCCCTCCAGGGCGCTGCCGCCCTCCTCCCAGCGGATCGGCGAGCCGACCTCCCAGTCGCTCCGGAGCGTCGCCCCCCAGTAGCGCTGGGTGAACTCGGGCTCGGTGATGGCCCGGAACAGCGTCTCGGCGTCGGTGCGGATGTAGGTGACGTAGACGAAGTCGGTCGTCGTGGCGGTGTCGGACATGGTGGGTGCCTCCAGGGCGGTCTTGAGGTCGCCGAGCGCGCGGGCCCGGGGACGGTGGAACCGACCGATCCAGCGGTCGGCGATGTCGTCGATGGGGGCGGCGTTGAGGAGGTGGATGCGCTGGCGGCCGCGCTTCTCGCTGACCACCAGACCGGCCTCCTCGAGCACCGTCAGGTGCTTGGTGACCGACTGCCGGGCGATGCCGAGGCCCGCGCCCAGCTCGCCCAGGCTCTGGCCGTTCCGGGCCCGCAGCCGATCGAGCAGCTCGCGGCGGACCGGGTCGGCCAGGGCCTTGAACACGTCATCCACGTCGGTGTCCACGATCGCCTCCATCGACATGCAGCCATTCGGCTGCCTGTTCAGGATGCGCAGCCAACCGGCTGCCTGTCAACCCTTCATGCGGCGGTAGAGGCACTGACCCCCGCCGGACGAGAGCAGCAGGCCGTCCTCGCTCCACACCCGGGCGGTCCACCCGAACAGGCCCTCGGTCGACACGGGCGCGGTGCCGTCGCACAGGAGCCAGTCGTGACCGACCGTGGGGCGGTGGAAAGCGACGTTGAGGTCCAGGGTCGGGGCGACCCACGGCTCCTGCTTCCAGGCGTGGGCCCGATTGGCCGAGGGCCAGCTGGGCAGGTCGACGAGGATCACGCTGCGGGCGGCGTCGACCCACTCGTCGTCCCACGAGGCGGTGGGGAGGAACTTGAGCCACTCGGCCCAGGCGGCCGGCAGAGGGCCGGGGGGCGGCCAGTCCCGGTTGAACTGCAGCGGCTTGGCGTCGAAGTTCCACCAGAACGGGAACGGCGGCTCGTCGCCCGGCTCGACCAGCTCGCGCATGCTCTTCAGCTCGTCCGGCCCGGGGACGTCCGGCGGCGTCGTCTCGTCGTGCTCGAGGCCCTCGCCGTGGGCCGCGCTCCACACCATGGCGTCGAGGATCGGCCGGCCCTCCTGGGTGATCGACACCCGGTGCGACGCCGCCGCCCGGCCCTCCTTGCGCGCCTCGACCTCGATGTCGATGGGGGCGAAGGCGGCGACACCCAGGTAGTGGCACGAGAAGGCCGCCGGTCTGGGGTGCGGGGTCGATGCCCCCACCGCTCGGAGGGCGTGGGCGGCGACGTAGCCGCCCATCGGTCCCCAGATCTCCCAGTCGGCCGAGAGGGTGGCGCGGAAGCGACCGTCCCCCACGGGCTCGACCGCCGTCTGCTCGGCCAGATCACCCACGCGCCCGAGCCTCGCCCGTCCCACCCGCCCCCGGCAAGGGAGTTAGATCAGCGGGCCAGGCCGCGGCGGAGAGCGGAGACGAGGGCGTCCTCGAAGGCGACCATGGGCTCGGCTTTGGCCGCGATGCCCTCGGCCCCGTGGTACATGCCCGGGACGACCAGCAGCTCGCACTCGACGCCCGAGCCGCGCAGCCGCTCGGCGTAGTCGACGTCCTCGTCGTGGAAGAGGTCGAGCTCGCCCACGCCGATCCACGCCGGCGGCAGGTCCGACAGGTCGGTGCGCCGGGCGGCGGCGGCGTAGGGCCGGTCCTCGTCCTCGGTGACCGGGTGACCGAGGTAGGCACCCCAGGCGTAGGCGTTGGAGGCCGGGGTCCAGACGAACGAGCCCCGCCCGGCGTGATCGGTGCGGAGCACGCTGCGATCGTCGAGCATCGGGTACTTCATGGCCTGGAAGGCGATCGGCGGTCCGCCCCGGTCGTGGGCGACCTGGGCCACCGCGGCGGTGAGGCCGCCCCCGGCGCTGTCGCCGGCGACGGCGATGCGGTCGGGGTCGACACCGAGCGCACCGGCCTCGTCGTGCACCCACCGCAGGGCGCGGTAGCAGTCCTCGAGCCCGGCCGGGAACGGGTCGCGCGGCGCCAGCCGGTAGTCGGGGCTGACCACCACCGCGCCCAGCTCGCGGGCCAGCCGACGGCAGATGTCGTGGTACGCGATCGGGTGGCCGATCACCAGACCACCGCCGTGGATCCACAGCACCGCGGGCCGGGGCGCGCCCGCGTCGGCATCGGTGGCCGGCGGCTCGTAGACGAACACCGGGACGGCGGGCTCACCGGCCGCGGCCGTCACCTCCCGGCGCTCCCAGCCCTCGCTGGTGTCGCGCCCGGCCGCGGCCCGCAGGGCGCGGTTGATCACGGCCACGGTGCGATCACCGCCGACCTTGAGCGGGACGAGCAGGAGCGGGTTGCGCAGCTCGGCGGGCACGGGATCGATCAGCCGGCGCCGGGCACTCACGCCCCGGGCGACGACCCCGGCGGCGACGGCACCCGCCACGAGGACCGCCCGGCGACGACGACGGCTCACGCGCCGCCTCCGGCCTTCTGGCCGGCGAGGAACTGACGGACGCAGACGTCGGCCAGGTCGTCGTCGACCGCGGTCATGCCGGTGAGGCCGGCGAACACGACGGGCCCGATGAGCAGGGCGATGGTGCGGGACACGTCGTCGAGCACCGACGGGTCGAGCACACCCTCGGTGATGCCGAGGCGGAGCACGGCCTCGGTGGCCTGGTGCTGGGCCTGCTTCATCTCCGAGTCGAGATCGGCCAGCTCGGGGTGCTGACGGGACAGGAGGATGAGCGCCGGCGCCAGCTGGTCCCAGTGCTCCTCGGAGAGCGAGCGGGCCAGCGACCGCACCAGGGCCCGGAGCCCCTCCTCGCAGGAGGCCGCCTCGGCGGGGATCTCCATCGCCGGGGCACAGGAGTCGAACACCGCGGCCACCAGGGCGTCGCGGGTCTCCCAGTGGCGGTAGAGCGTCGACTTGGCCACCCCCGAGCGGGCCACCACCGCGTCCATCGTGAGCGCCGCCGGGCCGCCTTCGACCAACAGGTCGGTGGCGGCGTCCAGGACCGCCTTCTGGGTCCGGGCGATGCGGGGATCCATGGCGACCCGGGACGCTACCGGTGACGCCTGTCTCACAAGAAGGTCTTGCGGGTCGATGCTCATAATCGTACTGTACCGTCTCGTAGCGCTACGGGACAGTAGCGTATCATTCCCGCCAACACGAAGCGAACGCACGATGAGCACCCGCACCCCCCAACTCACCCCGCCACCCACCGATGAGGTGGTCACCGATCCCGGCCGCCGCCGTCTGGTCCTGGCCGCCGTCCTCCTGGCCCTGACCGGCGTCGTCGCCTCGGTCTCGGGCCTCAACGTCGCCCTCGGCCAGCTGGCCGCCGACCTCGGCGCCGGCCAGGGCGAGCTGCTCTGGGTCGTCAACGGCTACACCATCGCCCTGGCCGCCCTGCTCCTCCCCATCGGCGCCATCGGCGACCGCTGGGGCCGCAAGCCGGTGCTGCTCGGCGGGCTGGGCCTGTTCCTCGCCGCCGCCGCGGCGTCGACCTTCGCCACCAGCGTGGGCCAGCTGGTGGCCCTGCGGATCGCCGGCGGCGTGGGGGCGGCGATGATCATGCCGGTCACCTTGTCGGTCATCACCTCGACCTTCCCCGCCGAGGAACGGGACCGGGCCGTCGGCATGTGGGCCGGCTTCGCCGGTGCCGGCGGCATCCTCGGCCTGGTCGCCTCGTCGATCGTGGTCGACAACTTCACCTGGCCCTGGGTCTTCGCCGCCCCGATCCTGCTCGGCTCGGCCGCCCTGGTCCTCTCCGTCCTCTACGTCCCGTCGTCCCGGGAGCACACCGAGGGCCGCTTCGACGTGGGCGGGTCGATCCTGTCGGCCATCGCCGTCGGCACCCTGGTGCTGGGCATCCACGAGGGCCCGGAGGCGGGCTGGACCGATCCCCTGACCCTCGCCGCTCTCGCCGTCGGCCTCGGTGCCGGCGCCGCCTTCGCCTGGTGGGAGCTGCGCCAGGACCACCCCCTCCTCCAGCTCCGCCTCTTCCGCAACCGCACGCTGGCCGGTGGCTCGGTCGGCCTGCTCGGCATCTTCGGCCTGATGGGCGCCCTGTTCCTGGTGCTGATCCAGTTCATGCAGTCGGTGTTCGGCTACTCGGCCGTCGCCGCCGCCATCAGCCTGATGCCCATGGCCGCGGTGATGATGCCGCTGTCCAGCGTCGCCCCGCTGATCGCCCGCCGGGTCGGGCTGCGCACGATGATCGGTGGCGGCGCCCTCGCCATCGCCGCCGGCATGGCCCTGATGGCCACGATGGCCAGCGCCGACGGCGGCTACCTGACCGTGGCCCCCGGCCTGCTGCTGATGTCGGTGGGCATCGGTCTGGCCATGACCTCGGGCACCACCGCCATCACCGGCTCGCTCCCGGTCGAGGACCAGGGCGTGGCCTCGGCCCTCAACGACACGGTCCGCGAGCTGGGCACGGCCGTGGGCGTGGCCCTCATCGGCAGCGTCCTCAGCGCCACCTACTCCTCGTCGGTGGCCGACGCCACCGCCGGTCTCCCGCCCGAGGCCGCCCACGCCGTCGAAGAGGGCATCGGTGGCGCCGTCGCCGTGTCGGCCCAGATGGGCCCGGACGGCCAGGGCCTGCTCGACGCCGCCCGGGGCGCCTTCGTCGACGGCTGGACGGCCTCGATGTGGCTCAGCGCCGGCCTGGCCCTCGCCATCGCCGCCTTCGCCTTCGCCTGGATGCCCGGTCGCAAGACCGAGGGCCAGCCCGAGCCGGTGGCGGAGGAGGTCGACACCGACGACCTCGAGCTCATCGGTGTCCTGGTGGACTGACCGGCTGGAGCACCGGCTGGTAGCCGGCGGCGAGGACGGCCACCGTGCTCGGTGGCGTGAGGACGATCGCCCGGCCCGTTCGGGGCCGGGCGATCGGCGCGCCATAGGCCTCGGCGGTGGGCCGCCACGGCACCAGCCGGTCCTCGAGCAGGAGGTGGGGGACGTCATCGACGGCGGCGAAGGTGCCGTCGGGGAGGCCGGACCAGGCCAGCCGGTGCACCCGCTTCCCCCGGTCCGGGCCGACCCGCTCGTCGTGGAGCACCCGGTCGACCGGGTCGACCTTGGGGCGGTCGCCGGTGGCGGCCTCCCAGCCGTCCATCCAGCGGGTGAAGTCGGCGTGACGGCACAGGGCGCAGGGGCGGTGCCCGGCGGCGAGGGCCACGGCCTCGTCCCAGAAGAACAGCGGCGTCCACCTCCCCGGCTCCCACATCGGCGCCCGCCAGTCCTTGTAGGTGAGGGCGCAGGTGATCCAGCGCCGGACCTGCCACGGGCGCACCACGTCGCGATCGCGGTGGATGCTGCCCCGGTTGCCGAGGAACAGCCCGCGCTGGTCGATCGCCTCGATCGCCCCCGTGGGCGTCACCCGGTTCCGTTCGGTCATGGATCCATCTTCGCCTGGGTAACAGGACACGAGGTGGCCACTTCACCGTGTCACATTGCCTCCACGAGATCCGTCGGAGAGGGAGGAACGGGAGCGATGATTGGCGTGCCCTGCCGATGAGTTCTCGCCCGTTCCCCCGTCTCATCACCACCTCATCCCCCACCACCCCGTAGGAGAGCGATCGATGTTCACGCGACTGGGCCCTTGGTGCCACGACCGCCGCAAGCTCGTCCTGGTCATCTGGATCGTCGCCCTCTTCGTGGGGGGCGGTCTCTCGGGCGTCGGCGACTTCCGTGACGAGTTCAACCCGCCGCCGTCGGACTCCAAGGACGGCCTCGACCTGCTCGAGGACAGCTTCGGGGGCGAGGGCACCGGCTTCAGCGGCTCCATCGTCTTCCGGGCCGAGCAGGGGGTCGACGACCCCGAGGTCCAGGAGGCGATGCAGGGCCTGTTCGACGAGGTCGCCGACCAGCCGAACGTGCTCACGGTCGTCAGCCCGTACGACGGCGAGGCCGGCGCCCGCCAGATCTCCGAGCAGGGCGACATCGCCTACGCCACCGTCGAGATGCCCGACGACACCACCCAGCCCGAGCTGATCGACATCCGCGACGTCATCATCGAGGGCACCCCCGACATCGACGGCCTCCAGGTCGAGCGGGGCGGCATCGCCTTCGCCGAGTTCGAGAACCCCTCGTCGGAGGCCCTCGGTCTGGCCTTCGCCATCGTCATCCTCATCCTGGCCTTCGGGTCGGTGCTGGCCATGGGCCTGCCCGTGGGCGTGGCCCTGTTCGGCATCGGCATCGGCACCGCCATCGTCACCGTGCTCAGCCTCGTCCTGCCCGTGCCCCAGTTCGCCACCTTCCTGGGCGTGATGATCGGGCTGGGTGTGGGCATCGACTACGCCCTGCTCATCGTCACCCGCTACCGCGAACAGCTGCACCGCGGCCACGACGTGCGGGAGTCGATCGCCATCGCCATCGACACCGCCGGCCGGTCGGTGCTGTTCGCCGGCTGCACGGTGGTCATCTCGCTGCTCAGCATGATGCTGATCGGGGTCAAGTTCGTGCAGGGCCTCGCCGTCAGCTCGGCCTCGGTCGTGGCCGTCACGGTGGCGGCGTCGCTCACGCTGCTCCCCGCCCTGCTGGGCTTTGCCGGCGAGCGGGTCGAGCTCACCCGTCGACGGGGCCTCATCGCCGCCGGGTTCGCGGCCGTGGCCCTGCTCGGCTTCGGTCTCAAGATCATCCCGCTGGGCCTCGCCGCCGTGGCCCTTGCCATCGTCGTGCTGGTGCTCGGCCTGTTCGTCCCCGCCCTCAAGGTCGAGGTCCCCCGCCGGGAGCAGAAGCCCCGCGACCAGACCTTCGCCTACCGGTGGAGCCGGGTGGTCCAGCACCGGCCGTGGATCGTCGCCATCGGCGCCACCGTCGTGCTGCTGGTGGCGGCCGTCCCGGTGCTGTCGCTGCGGCTCGGGTTCTCCGACGAGAGCAACTACGCCGACGACACCACCACGAAGAAGGCCTACGACCTGCAGGCCGAGGGGTTCGGTGAGGGTGCGGCCGGTCCGCTGCTGCTCGTCGCCGCCCTGTCCGACGGGTCCCAGCTCGAGTCGCTGGCCGGCGTCGAGGCCGCGGTGAGGGAGGACCCGGACGTCGCCCTCGTCTCCCCCGCCCAGCCCAACGACCCGGAGGCGCCCACCGCCGTGCGCTGGTTCGTCCAGCCCGAGACCGGACCCCAGGCCGAGGCCACGGCCAACCTGGTCGACCGGCTCCGCGACGACGTCCTGCCGCCGATCGAGACCGACAGCGGGGTCGAGATCAACGTCACCGGCTCCACCGCCGGCAGCCTCGACTTCTCCGACTACCTGCAGTCCCGCCTGCCGTACTTCTTCGTCACCGTGCTGGCGCTGTCGTTCCTGCTGCTGATGGTGGTGTTCCGATCGGTCCTGGTGCCGCTCAAGGCGGTGATCATGAACCTGCTGTCGATCGGCGCCGCCTACGGCATCGTGGTCGCGCTGTTCCAGTGGGGCTGGCTGAGCGACCTCACCGGGGTGCAGCCGGCACCGATCGAGCCGTGGGCGCCGATGATGCTGTTCGCCATCGTCTTCGGCCTGTCGATGGACTACGAGGTGTTCCTCCTGTCCCGGGTCCGGGAGGAGTGGCACCGCACCGGCGACAGCCGCACCTCGGTGGCCGACGGCCTGGCGGCCACGGCCAAGGTCATCACCGCGGCCGCCGCGATCATGGTCGTCGTCTTCGGCAGCTTCCTGCTCGAGAACGACCGGGTCCTCAAGCTGATGGGCACCGGTCTGGCGACGGCCATCTTCCTCGACGCCACCATCGTCCGGATGCTGCTGGTCCCGGCCACGATGGAGCTGCTGGGCGATCGCAACTGGTGGCTCCCCCGCTGGCTCGATCGCGTGCTGCCCACCATCGACGTCGAGGGTCACGCCGACGACGACGTCGACGAGCCCGACCCCGACCCCGAACCCGCCCTCGTCTGACCCCAGACGCGAGGAACCGGTGATCAGATCGAACGGCCAAGCGTCCGATCTGATCACCGGTTCGAGGGGGTTCTAGGAGCGGGCGGCCTTCTTGGTCGTGGTCGCAGCCCGCTTGGCGGTGGCCTTGGTGGTCCGGGCCGAGGCCTTCGCCGTCCGGCCCGTGGTGGTGGCGGCCCGCTTGGCCGTGGCCTTGGTGCGGCCGGCGGAGCGCGAGGCCGAGGTGGCGGTGCCTTTGGCGCCGGTCTCGGCGGCGTCGGCGGTGCGCTCGACGCCCCGGGCGGCCGAGGTGACGACGCCCTTGGCGCCCGAACGGGCCGCCTCGACGGTCTCCTCGCCGACGTCGCGGGCCGACTTGATGGCGTCGACCACCTCGTCGGCGGCGGTGCGGGCGTCGCCCCGCACCCGGCGGGCGGTCGTGCGCGAGACCGAGCTGCCCCGGGTCCCGCGAGACGGCCGCTCGCGGCC
>DASVEC010000649.1:0-5861 GCA_036380755.1 Iamia sp.
GATCGGGCCTTCGAGGCTCAGGCCCGGGCACGGGTCGCGTGGCTCACCCCGTACGCCGCCGCGCTCGAGGCCGAGGTGACCGAGGGCGTCGAGTCGGTCCTGGAGATCCTCCTGGCGCGCACCGGCTACACGTTCGACGAGGGCGAGCACCTGTGCCGGCTGTGCGACGAGCGAGTGTGCCCCCAGGACCGCTGCCCGGTGACGGTGGCGATCGGATGAAGCTGGCCACCCGCCACCGAGGCCCGCTCCTCATGGTCGGGAGCGCGGCGGCGTGGGCCGGTGGCCTGGTCGCCACCAAGCACGCCATCGAGGTGGCCGACACCTCGGAGTCGTCGCTGCTGCTGCTCCAGCTGGCGGCGTCGATCGTCGCCCTGGCCGTCGGCTGCGCCGTCACCGGTGCGTCGCCCCGGCCGGCGTGGCGGGCGGGCTGGGTCGGCCTGCTCGAGCCCGGCCTGGCCTACCAGCTGGCTCTCGCCGGTCTCGCCCTCACCAGCGCGGCGAGCGCCAGCATCCTCGGCAGCCTCGAGCCGGCCGTCGTGCCGCTCGTGGCCTGGCTCCTGCTGCGGGAGCGGCCGACGGCGGCGCTCCTCGCCGTGGTCGGCGGGGCGACCGTCGGCGCCGCCCTGGTGTCGCTGGCGCCGTCGACCGGCGAGCGGACCCTGGCCGGCGACCTCCTCATCGTGGGCAGCGTCGTGGCCGCCGCCCTCTACGTGGTGGTCGCGTCGCGCCGGGTCGCCGAGGTCGCCCCGCTGCCCACCGCCCTGGCCCAGCAGACCTGGGCCCTCGGCTTCGTCGCCCTGGTCGTGGTGGGTGCCGCGGTCCTCGGGGCGGGCGAGCTCCCGCCGCTGCGGTTCGACACCGTGGCCTGGGCCGCCGGGTCGGGCATCCTGGGCTACGCCGTGCCGTTCTGGCTCTACCTCACCGCCCTGACCCGGATGCCGGTGGCCCGGGCGGCCACCTACCTGACCCTCATCCCGGTGTTCGGCGTGGTCCTGTCGGTGGTGCTCCTGGGGGAGTCGATGACCGTGGTGCAGGGCCTGGGGGCGGCGATCGTCGTGGCCAGCCTCGCCCTCGGCACCCGGCTCGACCGGTCGGATCGCGATGCTGATCCGGGCGATCCGGGCGATCCGGGCGATCCGCTCGACCGGGAGATCAGACCGGTGCTGGTCCCCGCCCCGTGATGGCGGCGCGGCGGGCGGCCTGGAGCTGCGACGCGCCGGGCGGGAAGGCCCAGTGGAAGGTGGCCAGGCCGACGTTGACCCAGGGCCGGACGACCAGGACGTCGACCGGTGGCAGGGCCGGCAACCGCAGCGCCGCCTGGGCCCACCACGGCAGGAGACCGACGGCGGCGCTGGCCACGGCGGCGTGGGCCGGGCGGGCCAGCAGGGGGAGGGGCGGGTTGAGCAGGAAGCGCACCGTCGCCCGGCCGTCGGCGGTGAGGCGGAGGTCCGGTCGCCGGTCGGCCAGCCACCGCTCGGTGCCGGGGGCCGTGGCGGGCAGCTCGGCCGCGCCCAGCAGCCCGGCCACCCGGCGCATCTCGGCGCAGTAGGCGTCGGCGTCGGTCCGGCTCAACCGGTCGCGCCCGTAGGCCCGGTTGGCGGCCAGGAAGGAGTCGACCTCGGTGGCGTGGACGAAGGCGACCAGCTCGGGGTCGGAGGCGTCGTAGGGCGTGCCGTCGGCGGCCGTGCCCCGCACCCGGCGGTGGACCCGGCGCACGGTGCGGGCCGCCCGCTCGGCGTCGGCGGTGGTGCCGAACACGGTGGCGATCACGAACCGTGACGTGCGCTCGAGCCGGCCGAAGGGGTCGTCCCGGTACGACGAGTGCTGGGCCACGCCGGCCATCACCGCCGGGTGGAGCGCCTGGAGCAGGAGCGAGCGGAACCCGCCGATGACCATGGCGGCATCGCCGTGCACCCGCCACGCCGCGCTGTCGGGCCCGAACAGGCCCGGGTCCGGGCTGGTCACGTCGACGAGGTCGGCCGCCGTGGCCGGGGCGCCGTCGCCGCCGGGCTCGACCGCCCGCACTGCGGCCCGCAGCACGGCCCGGGGATCCAGCGGCAACGCCATCCCCCCAGCGTAGGTTCGGGCGGGTGAGCACGGTGCTGGTGGTGACGGGGGGTGATCCGCCCCACGCCGGCCTGGTGCTGCCGCCGGCCGACCTGGTGGTGGCGGCCGACTCCGGTGCGGACCACGCTGTCGCCCTGGGCCTGCGGGTCGACGTGCTGGTGGGCGATCTCGACTCGGTCGACCTGGCGACGGTCGCGGCGGTGGAGGCCGCGGGCGGCGAGGTCGTGCGTGTCTCCCGCGACAAGGACGCCACCGACGTCGAGCTGGCCCTCGACGCCGCCTGGGGGAGGGGGGCCGAGCGGCTCGTGCTCGTCGGCGGCCACGGCGGCCGGCTCGACCACGCCCTGGCCACCATGGGGGCGCTCGCCGCGGTCGCCGCCGCCGGGCGCCGGGTCGAGGCGTGGATGGGCACGGCCCACGTCGCCGTCACCGTCGACGAGACCCCGGTCGCCGGTCGCGTGGGCGAGCTGGTGTCGCTCGTGCCCCTGGGCGGCGGCGTCGACGGCGTCACCACATCCGGTCTGCGGTGGCCGCTCGCCGGGGCCCACCTGCCGTTCGGCTCGACGTGGGGCGTGAGCAACGAGATCGTCGACCCACCCGGCGGCGTCACGGTCACCGGCGGCGTCCTCGCCGTGGTCCGTCCCCATGCCCTCGTCCCGGAGCGGGACGATCCCGGCCACGTGCCGTCGTCCTGACATGCTGGCCGCCGTGGACGTGACCGCCGAGATGGACGCCCAGGCGCCACCCGAGGCCGTCTTCGCGTGGATCGAGGACCTGGGCCGCTACCCCGAGTGGCTGGGGCTCGTCAGCCGGGCCGAGCCGGCCGAGGCCCACCCCGACGACGAGGGACCGGCCTGGTCGATCGACCTGCGGGCCCGGATCGGCCCGCTGGCCCGGGCCAAGCGCCTGCGCATGGTGCGGACGGTGCACGAGTCCCCCCGGCTGGTCACCTTCGAGCGGCGCGAGCACGACGGCCGCTCCCACTCGCCGTGGATCCTGCGGGCCGAGGTCGAAGGCGACGGCGACCCGTCACGGCTGGTGATGCGGCTCCACTACGGCGGCACGCTGTTCGGGTCGGTCGCCGACCGGCTCCTCCGCGACGAGATCGACCGCTCGCGGCCCCGTCTCGTCCGCCTGGTCGAGGAGCCGGCGACCTAGAGGGCGGCGAAGATGGCCCGGACCTCGTCGCCCACGGCGACGTCCGCGGGCGTCTCGCCCAGCTCGTTGCGGGCGTTGGGGTCGGCCCCCCGCTCGAGCAGCAGCCGCACCATCGCCGGGCGGTCGTTGTGGGCGGCGGCGTGGAGGGGGCGGTAGCCGTCGCTCATCTTGGCGTCGGCGTTGGCGCCGTGGTCGAGCAGCAGGTGGACGACGACCTCGTGCGAGTTGGCGGCGGCCGAGTTGATGGGGTGGACGGCGAGGGCGTTGGTCGACACCGGGTCGCACGACGCCCCCCGGTTGAGCAGGAGCTCGGTCACGCGCAGGTGGCCGAAGAAGGCGGCGAGGTGGAGCGGGGTGAAGCCGTCCTCGGACACGGCGTCGCGGTCGTCGGGCTCGGCGTCGAGCAGGGCCTGCAGCTCGTCGACCCGGCCGAGGGCGGCGGCGTCGAAGACGTCGAGCGGGACATCGGCGGCGACCAGGTCGGCGACCAGGCCGTCCATGTGGGCGTAGGCGGCCAGCCGCACCATCGACGCGCCGCGGGCCCGCACCGACGCCAGGTCGGGGTGCTGGGCGAGCGTGTCCCGCGCGACCGGCTCGTCGCCGATGTCCATCGCGGTCAGGAGCGCGTAGAGAGGTCCACCCCTCCCCCCAGAGCCGGCAGCCACGGATGGGCAGGTTAGTGGGACGGGACGACGCCGGTAGCGTGGTCCCCGATCCCCAGAGCTCGGAGGGCACGATGGTCGACGTCACCGACGCCACCTTCATGCAGGACGTCATCGAGAAATCGAAGGAGGTGCCCGTCGTCGTCGACCTCTGGGCACCCTGGTGCGGGCCGTGCCGGACGCTCACCCCGATCCTCGAAGAGGTGGTCGACGCCAAGGACGGCGAGGTCGTCCTGGCCAAGGTCAACGTCGATGAGAACCCGCAGGTCTCGCAGGCCTTCCGGGTCCAGGGCATCCCGGCCGTGTTCGGTCTGCGCAACGGCAAGGTGATCGACAGCTTCGTCGGGGCCCAGGGCAAGGAGGCCGTCGCCGCCTTCGTCGACGGCCTGCTGCCCACCGCCGAGGAGGGGGAGGTCGCCCGGCTGCTCGCCCTGGGCGACATCCCGTCATTGCGGCTGGCGCTCGAGCTCGATCCCGCCAACGAGGACGTCACGCTGGCCCTGGCCAGCGCCTTCGTCGACGACGATCGGGCCGACGAGGCCCTCGAGCTGTTGAACCGGATCCCCGAGTCCACCGCGAGCCGCCAGATCGCGGCCCGGGCCCGCACAGGTGGGGTGCCGGACGAGGACGACGACGTCGACGCCCGCCTCGACGACCTGCTCGACCGGGCGGCCGACGACGACGGGGCCCGCCAGGAGCTGGTCGACCTCCTCGAGGTGCTCGGCCCCGACGACCCCCGGACGGCCCAGTACCGCAAGGCGCTCACGGCCAAGCTCTTCTAGGCGGGTCGGGGGCGGGCTCGTGGGCATCCGCCGGGCCGACGGCTACTGGCTGTGGGTGGGCGGTCCCGTACCCCCCGGGGCGGCGGCCATCACCATCGGGCCCCTCGTGTCGGTGCGCCGCCGCTCGGCGTCGAGCGCCCACCTGCTGCGCCACGAGGAGGAGCACGTCCGCCAGTGGGCCGAGCGGGGCCCGGTGGGCTTCCTCCGCCGCTACCTCGGCGACTACCTCGGCCTGCGTCTCCGGGGCTGGCCCCACTGGCCCGCCTACCGCCGCATCGGGCTCGAGGTCGAGGCCGAGTGGCGAGCCCGCCGCCCCGACCTCCGCTAGGCGCCCGGCCTCGCTGTCACAGGGTCGGTCTAGGGTGACCCCACGTACCCGGCGGCGGCCGGGGCGGCACTTCCCCCGTGCACTCGATCTCGCCGGCGCGCCCGGCGACCGCTGTCCCGGGAGGCGCCCGTGCCGCCACCACCCACCCCCGATCCCCTCGACCTGCCCCCGCCGCCCGGACGCCACCGTCCGCCATGGATCGACGCGGCCCGCGACCGGCTGGGGCTCGACGGGCGGGCCGGAGCCTGGATCGCCGCCGCCGTCGTCGCCCTGCTGGTCGGCGTCTGGCTGCTCCGCCCGGGTCCGGTGGCGGTCGAGGAGACGCTGCCCATGGCCACCACCGCCAGCGGCTCGAGCCCGGCTCCCGGGGGAGGCGGGTCCACCACCGTGCCGCTCGTGTCGTCCTCCTCGGCGCCGACGGAGGTCGTGGTGCACGCGGCCGGGGCGATCGTCCGCCCCGGCGTCTACACCCTCGATGCCGGCGCCCGGGTCGACGACCTGGTGCGGGCCGCCGGCGGGCTGGCGCCCGATGCCGACGCGGCCCGCATCAACCTGGCCGCACCGCTGACCGACGGGGCGCGGGTCTACGTCCCCCGGGTCGACGAGGTCGACGCCCCACCCGTCGTGGGGGCCGAGCCGAGCGCTCCGCCGCCCGGTGGGTCGGGCGATCCCGCGGCTGGTGGCGACCCCACGGGCGACGCGCCGACGACCCCGATCGACCTCAACACGGCCACCGAGGCCGAGCTCGAGGAGCTCCCCGGCGTCGGGCCCTCGATCGCCGCCGCCATCGTGGCCTTCCGGCAGGAGAACGGCGGCTTCACCTCGGTCGAGGATCTGCTCGACGTCCGGGGCATCGGCGAGGCC
>DASVEC010000650.1:0-4522 GCA_036380755.1 Iamia sp.
GCGAACGTCCGCTCGCGCCGTACCCTCGGGCCGATGCGTCGGCAGGACAAGGCGGACCGGATCGGCGACGTGCTCGACGAGCTGTATCCCGACCCGCCGGTGCCGCTCGACCACGTCAATCCGTACACGCTGCTGGTGGCGGTGGCGCTGTCCGCCCAGACCACGGACAAGAAGGTCAACCAGGTCACGCCGGCCCTGTTCGAGGTGGCCGGCACACCCGAGGACATGGCTGCCCTGCCGCCCGAGCGGATCCTCGAGCTGATCCGCGAGGTCGGGCTGGCGCCGACCAAGGCCCGCAACCTGTCGACCGCGGCGCACCAGATCATGGAGGCCGGCGGCGACCTGCGGCCCGACTTCGCCTTCCTCGAGTCGCTGGCCGGCGTGGGCCACAAGACCGCCAGCGTGGTGATGGCGCAGGCGTTCGGGGTGCCCGCCTTCCCGGTCGACACCCACATCCACCGGCTCGCCTTCCGCTGGGGCCTCTCCAACGGCACCAACGTCGAGCGCACCGAGCGGGACCTCAAGGCCGTCTTCCCCCGCGAGACGTGGAACGACCGCCACCTGCAGATCATCTACTTCGGCCGCGAGCACTGCCCGGCCCAGCGCCACGACATGGCCACCTGCCCGATCTGCTCGTGGGCCGCCTCCAAGACCCGCATGGCCGCCGAGGCCAAGGCCGTCCGCACCGCCGCCACCGCCCGCCGGGCCGCTCGAACCCAGGCCGCACGCCCCGAACTTTGAGCGGCTGACATCGGTATTCGATGTCAGCCGCTCAAAGCTCGCTGGGTCGAGGGTCCTCGGGGACGAAGCGGTAGCCCATCCTCGGCTCGGTGAGGAAGTGGACGGGGTGGGCGGGGTCGGGCTCGAGCTTGCGGCGCACCGAGGCCATGTGGACCCGGAGGTAGCCGCTCTCGTCCTCGAAGCCCTCGCCCCACACCGTGCGGAGCACGACCTCGCGGGTGACGAGCCGGCCCGGGTTGCGGACCAGGACCTCGACCAGCCCCCACTCGGTCGGCGTGAGGTGCACGGGCCGGCCGTCGCGGACGACGGTGTGGGCGGCCAGGTCGATCGTGAAGGCGGCGGTGGCGACGATCGGCTCGGCCTCGTCGTCGGGGGCGGCGCGGCGGAGGGCGGCCCGGAGGCGGGCCAGCAGCTCGTCCATGCCGAAGGGCTTGGTGACGTAGTCGTCGGCACCGGCGTCGAGGGCCTCGACCTTGTCCCGCTCCGCGTCGCGCACCGACAGGATCACGATCGGGACCTTCGACCAGCCCCGGAGGCCCCGGATCACGTCGATGCCGTCGATGTCGGGCAGCCCGAGGTCGAGCACGACGGCATCGGGGTGGTGGGCGCTGGCGGCGCGGAGGGCCTCGCGGCCCGTCCCGGCCTGGTGGACGACGTAGCCCCGCGCCGCCAGGTTGACGGCGAGGGCGCGGCGGATCTGGGGCTCGTCGTCGACGACGAGGACGGTGCTCACGACTCGCTGCCCGCTCGGCGCGGGAGGGACAGGGTCACGGTGAGGCCGCCCCCCGGGGTGTCGTCGAGGTCGAGCTGGCCACCGACCGCCTCGGTGAAGCCGCGGGCCACGGCCAGGCCCAGACCGACACCGGGGTCGGTGCGCCCGTCACCCAGCCGCTGGAAGGGCTGCAGCACGCGCGCCCGTTGGTCGGGGTGGATGCCGGGCCCGGTGTCGACGACGCGCACGACGACATCGTCGCCCAGCCCGGCGGCCACGACGCGCACGGGGGCGTCGGGCGGGGAGTGGCGCAGGGCGTTGGTGAGGACGTTGGCGAGGGCCCGCTCGACCAGCGGGGGATCGACGACGACGCCGGGCAGGTCCTCGGGCACCTCGATGCGGATCCGCGCCGGTGTCGCCCCCGCCCCGTCGAGCGCCCCGGCGAGCAGCTCGTCGATCGACACGGGGGTCAGCGCGACCTCGATGGCCCCGGCCTCGATGCGCCCCATGTCGAGCAGCTCGCCGACGAGCCGGTCGAGCCGGTCGGCCTCGGTGTCGATGGTCTCGAGGAACGTCCGGGTGTCGTCGGCCGACCAGGCGACGTCGTCCTGCATCAGGCTCGTGACCGACGCCTTCATCGACGCCAGCGGCGTCCGCAGGTCGTGCGACACCGCCCGCAGCAGGGCCGTGCGCAGCTCGTTGGCCGCCGCCAGCCGGTCGGCCTCGGCCTCCCCGTGCCGCAGCTCCTGGGCCAGCACCGCGGCCTCGGCCCGGGCCGCCTCGGCCTCGACCCGTCGCCGCAGCGTGCGCTCCAGGAGCGCGGCCACGGTGACCCCGATGGCGGTGAGGACGGCGAGTGACAGCAGGTTCTCGGGGTCGTTGATCGTGATGGTCCCGTAGGGCGGGGTGAAGTACCAGTTCACGAGGAGCGTGCCGATCAGGGCGGCGACCAGGGCCGGCCACGTCCCCCCGGTGCCGGCCACGGCGACGACCAGGCTGAGCAGCAGCAGGAGGACGGTGCTCAGGTTGATGTCGGCCCGGAGCGGGCGCAGCACGGCGGTGAGCAGCATCGGCCCCACCACGGCCAGGCCGTAGGCGATGGTCCGGCGCCGGCGGGGGAACAGGGGCGCGGGGACGGCGCTGCCCGTCGACACCGGCGCCGCGGGCGGGACGTCCGGGTCGGCGTCGGTGGTGAGCACGTGGACGTCGATCGGTCCCGAGATCCGCAGGACCTTGTTCACCACCGAGCCCTGGGTCAGCTCGGCCCAGCGCGAGCGGCGCGACGCGCCGAGGACGATCTGGGTGACGTCCTCGGTGCGGGCCGTGCGCACCAGGGCCTCGGCCACGTCGTCGCCAGTGGTCTCGACGAACCGCCCACCGAGATCGGCCAGCAGCCGCTTGTCCTGCTCCAGCTTCACCTCCGACCCGCTGCTCAGGCCGTCGGACCGGCGGACGTGCACGCCGACCAGCGGCGACTTGAGCCGCCCGGCGATGCGGGCCGCCCGGCGCACCAGACGATCGCCCCCGGGCGCTCCCGTCAGCGCCACCATCACCCGCTCGCGGGCCTCCCACGCGGTGGCGATGCCGTGGCGCTCGCGGTAGGCCTGGAGCGACTCGTCGACCCGGTCGGCCACCCACAGCAGGGCCAGCTCGCGCAGGGCGCCGAGGTTGCCCTCGCGGAAGTAGTTGCCCAGGGCGGCGTCGACCTTCTCGGCGGCGTAGACGTTCCCGTGGGCCAGCCGGCGCCGCAGTGCCTCGGGCGTCATGTCGACCAGCTCGATCTGGTCAGCGGCGCGCACCACGGCGTCGGGCACCGTCTCCCGCTGGGTCACGCCCGTGATGGCGGCGACGGTGTCGTTGAGCGACTCGAGGTGCTGGACGTTCACGGTGGAGATCACGTCGATGCCGGCGTCGAGCAGGGCCTCGACGTCCTCCCACCGCTTGGCGTGGCGGCTGCCGGGGACGTTGGTGTGGGCGTACTCGTCGACCAGGGCGACCTCGGGGGCCCGCTCGAGGAGGGCGTCGAGGTCCATCTCCTCGAAGGTGGCGCCCCGGTGCACGGACGTCCGGCGGGGGACGACCTCCAGGTCGCGCACCTGGGCCCGGGTCTTGGCCCGGCCGTGGTCGTCGACCCAGCCGACCACCACGTCGGTGCCCCGCTCGCGCCGGCGCCACCCCTCGTCGAGCATGGCGAAGGTCTTGCCCACCCCGGGCGCGGCGCCGAGGTAGATCCGCAGTCGGCCCCGGCGGCGCTCACTTCCCATCGAGGGCCAGGTTGACGGCGAGGACATCGACGGCAGTCTCGCCCAGGAAGACGGCCGTGCGGCCGGATGTGTGGGCGTCGATCACGGCGAGGACGTCGTCGACGTCCACGTCCCGGGCGGCCGCGACCCGCGGCGCCTGGAGCCGGGCGTTGGCCACCGAGATGGCGGGGTCGAGCCCCGAGCCCGACGCGGTGACCGCGTCGACGGGCACCTCGGCGTCGACCGGCAGGCCGTTCTCGGCCCGGTAGGCGACGGCCCGCTCCTCGACCAGGTCGGCGAGCTCCTCCGACGACGGACCCAGGTTGGACGCGCCGCTGGAGGCCCCGTCGTAGCCGTCGCCGGCGGCCGAGGGGCGGGGGTGGAGGTACTGCGGCTCGGTGAACGCCTGGGCCAGCAGGGACGATCCGACGACCGTGCCGTCGGCGGTGCGGACGAGGGATCCGTCGGCCTCGTCGGACCAGCCGACCTGGGCGGCCACGGTGACGACGGCCGGGTAGATCACACCGCACACCACCGTGAGCAGGGCGAACATGACGACGGCGGGGACGAGCTGCTTGCGCATCAGGAGGCTCCGATCGCGGTGAGGACCATGTCGATGGCCTTGATCCCGAGGAACGGGGTGACGATCCCGCCCAGCCCGTAGACCAGGAGGTTGCGGCGCAGGACGTCGGCGGCGGCCTCGGCCCGGAAGCGCACGCCGCGCAGGGCGAGGGGGATCAGGGCCACGATGACGAGGGCGTTGAAGATGACGGCGCTGAGGATCGCCGAGCGGGGCGACGTGAGCTGCATGACGTCGATGCGGTCG
>DASVEC010000651.1:0-8155 GCA_036380755.1 Iamia sp.
TAGGTGGTGCAGACCAGCCCGTCGCGGGTGATGGTCCGGAGGTGGACGGCGACGCCGAGCAGCTCGCTGTCCCAGGTGGTCAGAGCCCGCTCGTGGCCGCGGGCCTCGGCGTCGGCATCGTCGACGGGGAGCGAGCGGCCCTCCATCCACGGCTCGGCGTCGAGCCCGGCGATCGAGCAGAACGTGGGGGCCAGGTCGACGAGGCCCACCGGGCGCCGCACGACCGCCGGCGGGACCGCGGCGGAGGGCGCCGGGCGCCAGATGAGCGGCAGCCGCATCAGCCCGTCGACGTGGTACGGGCCCTTGAACAGCAGGCCGAAGTCGCCCTGGAGCTCGCCGTGGTCGGTGGTGACGACGACGTCGACGTCGTCGGCCCAGCCCCGGGCGGCCACGGCCGCCAGGACCCGGCCGATCGCCTCGTCGATCAGCTCGACCTCGATGGCGTTCATGGCGTTGACCTCGCGCACCTGGTCGGCGGTGAGCGTGGCCGGCACCCAGTGGGTCGGGGCCTCGTAGTTCGACACCAGGGCGCCGTCGTACCAGAGCCGCCAGTGCCGCGGCTTGGCGTCGAGGATGGCCTCGCGCTCGGCCGGCGAGGAGACGTAGCCCGCCGGCAGCGGCACGTCGCGCCAGTCGATCCGGCCCTTCTCCGCCGCCGGCGGGTCCCACGGGTGGTGCGGGTCGGGGAAGCTCATCCAGGCGAACCAGTCGTCGTCGGCGCCCAACGAGTCGAGCCAGGCGATCGTCCGATCGGCCACCCAGTCGGTGTGGTACCACTCCCGGGCCACGGGGTTGTCCTTGACCTGCGGGGCCCCGGTGTCGCCGCCACCGGCCCCGTTGACCTCGAGGTCGCCGTCGAGCACGGGGTAGAAGCCGCCGATGGCCTCGGGGTGCGACGTCTGGATCCAGCGGGCGTAGTGCAGCCCGCCCATGGGCGAGTGGCTGGCCAGCTCCATGTGGTCGAAGCCGCGGTGGGGGCCGACGGTGCCGTCGCTCCACGGGCCGTCGACGGTGTGGGCGCCGGCGTCGGCGAGGACGTTCTCGGGGAACCGGCCGAAGGGGTCGAGGAAGGGCTCGAAGTGCGGCTTGCCGACCAGGGCGGTGCGGTAGCCGGCCCGGTGCAGGGTGGCGGCCACCGAGGGGGCGTCCTGGGGGAGGGCCACGCCGTTCATCCACACGCCGTGGGTGGCCGGGTGCTGGCCGGTGAGCATGGTCGACCGCGACGGCATGCACACGACCGACTGGGGCACGGCCCGCTCGTAGCGCACCCCGGCGGCGGCGAGACCGTCGACGACAGGGGTCGAGCCGACGGTCGCGCCGTTGCAGCCGAAGGTGTCGTAGCGCTGCTGATCGGTGGTGACGAACAGGATCTTGCGGCCCATCAGACAGGGACCTCCGGGATCAGGGCGGCCGGGACGGCGACGGCGTCGAGGGCGGGCCCGGTGCCGGCCTCGAGCTGCTCCTTGAGCGACGTCAGCGCCGCCTCCATCACGCCCCCGAGGACGATGGCCATGGTGGCCGGGTCGGCGTCGCTGGAGTAGGTGACGAGGCAGCGATCGTCGCCCATCGCGATGACGTCGACGCTCGCCAGGTGCTCCTTGAAGAAGCCGCCGGTGATCCGATACTGGAACCGGCGCTGGAGCGGATCGTTGGTGACGATCTCCTCGTCGAGGCTGAGGCCGACGCCGGTGGTGATCGTGCGCACCGTCGGCGTCTTCATCACGACGTCCCGCAGGCCCGGGAACCAGTGCTGGAGGACGTCGGCTCGGGTCACCACCGACCAGGCGGCCTCGGCCGGAGCGTCGATCACGGCGTGGCGCCGGACGGTCGCCCTCATCGGGCCGGGTGGGGGACGTCGGCCATCAGCCGGCGGAGGGCGAGGGTCATGGCCGCCCCGGTGGCCTTGGCGCCGAGGCCCTGGTCGTTGCGCATCAGGTCGTGGGCCTCCCACGAGCAGAGCACGTCGGCCGCGGCCAGGACGGCCTGGCGCTCGTCGTCGGGGCGGTCGGCCAGCGCCGGCCCGAGCACCGTGACCACCTGCTCGCGCAGGGTGGCCCGGATCTGCTTCAGGCCGGAGGCGACGATCGGCTGCTGGCTGGCGCGCAGCCGCGCCACCCGCGCCACCTCGCCCATCCCCGCCAGCAGTCGGAGCCGGGCGGCCACGAAGGCGTCGATGCGCTCGTCGAGCGGTGCGCCGGGGTCGATGTCGAGGGCCAGCAGGGGCATGAGGTGTTCGGCCTGCCGGGCCACCGCCTCCGAGGCCAGGTCGTCGACGTCGGTGAAGTAGCGGAAGATCGATCGGGCCGACACGCCGGCCCGGGCCGCGATCTCGTCGGCCGACGGGCTGAGAACACCGTCGCGGTACAACCCCAGCAGGGCGGTGACGACGGCGTCACGGTTGCGTTCGCGTCGGGCGGTGCGCCCATCGCCGGTCGGCTCCACGTCGCTCACGGAGCGAGGCTACACTTCTGTCAGTTCGACTGACAAGAGGTGGAGCATGACGGTGACCTGGAGCGACCCCGGCGTGGCGGCGTGGGCGGCGTCGTCCCGGACCATCTTGGTCGATGGCGAGGAGGTGGCGCTCTGGGACGTGGCCGCGGCCGAGGACGAGCGGTTCGAGCCGCTCCTGATCGTCCACGGCTTCCCGACGTCGTCGTACGACTGGGCCCACCTCGTCCCCCGCCTGGCCCGGTGCCGGCGGGTCGTCCTGTTCGACATGCTCGGCTTCGGGCTGTCGGCCAAGCCCGACCGCGCCTACACGATCGCCCTCCAGGCCGACATCGCCCAGGCGGTCGTCGCCTCGCTCGGGATCGAGCGCCTGGCGCTGATGACCCACGACGTCGGCGACACCGTGGGCGGCGAGCTGCTGGCCCGCTCGCTCGAAGGGACGTGGCCGGTGGAGATCACCCGGCGGGTCGTCACCAACGGCAGCATCTACATCGCCATCGCCCAGCTCACCGACGGCCAGCAGATGCTGCTCGCCCAGCCCGACGCCAGGCTGCCGCAGGGCATCGGCCCCGAGCTGATGGCCGCCAGCCTGGTCGCCACCCTCGCCCCGGGCCACCACGACGTCGACATGACCGGTCACGCCGAGCTGGTCTGCCACGCCGGCGGCGACACGCTCCTCCCTCGCATCATCCGCTACATCGAGGAGCGGCGGGCGAACGAGCGCCGCTTCACCGGCGCCATCGAGGCCCACCCGTCGCCGCTCCACATCGTGTGGGGGCCCGAGGACCCGATCGCGGTGAAGGAGATGGCCGACCGCCTCCAGGCCGCCCACCCCGGCTCCACCCGGGTGTGGCTGCCGGGCGCCGGCCACTACCCGATGGTCGAGGATCCGGACGCCTTCCTCGCCGCGGTGGTCCCGTTCCTGGAAGGCTGACGGCCATGACCACGCTGCACGACTTCTCGGCCACCTCGATCACGGGCGACGAGATCGATCTCTCCGCCTACGCCGGCAAGGTCGTCCTGGTGGTCAACACCGCCTCCAAGTGCGGGTTCACCCCGCAGTACGAGGGCCTCGAGGAGCTGTACGAGACCTACGCCGACCGGGGGCTGGTGATCCTCGGGTTCCCCTGCGACCAGTTCGGGCACCAGGAGCCGGGCGACGAGGGCGAGATCCAGGAGTTCTGCCAGCTGAACTACGGCGTCACCTTCCCGATGATGGCCAAGATCGAGGTCAACGGCGACGGCGCCCACCCCGTCTACCAGTGGCTCAAGGCCGAGAAGGGCGGGGCGCTCGGCGCCAAGATCAAGTGGAACTTCACCAAGTTCCTGGTGGGCCAGGACGGCCAGGTGATCAAGCGCTACGCCTCCACCACCAAGCCCGAGAAGATCACGGGCGACATCGAGAAGGCCCTCGGCGGGTGAGGCCCGTTCACACCGTCCGCACGTAGCGGGTGGCGTAGGCGACCCCGGCCGCCACGACGACGAAGAGGCCGATGCCGACCGGGCCCCCGATGCCCTGGGCGCCGATCCGGAAGGCGAGCACCAGCCAGGCCACCAGCCCGATCACCCGCACGGCGGTCCGGACCGATCCGGGCTGATCGGCTCCCGGCGTCGTCGACCGGTCGGCCGCGGGGAGACCCGTCCCGCCCAGGCTCACGGGGAGCGGCGGTGGCTCCCGCTCCTCGGCCGGTGCGCCGGGGGCGTCGAGGTCGGCGTCGTCCAGGCCGCGGGGGTCGAGGGCCGTGGGCAGGCGGGGCTCGAGCCGGGGCGGGGCCTCGGGGAGGGCGGTGGTCGTCGTCTCGGTCGGGCCCGGGCGGCGCAGGCCGAGGGTCGCGCCCAGCCCACCGGCGCCCTTGCGGGGGGTGTCGGCGGCGGTCGCCGCCGCATCCCGGGCGGCGCGCACGGCGCTGTGGGTCAGGACCGCGTCGGGCTCGGCGGGAGCCAGCTGGACGGCTCGCTCGGCCGCGGCCAGGGCCCCATCGGGGTCGGTGGACACGGCGGCCCGGGCGACGAGGATCTGGGCCTCCCAGGACGTGGGGTCGCACTCGGCGGCCGCCTCGGCGGCGGCGAGCGCCACCGCTGGGGCACCGCTCGTCGCCAGGCAGCGGGCCAGGAGCAGCCGCACCTCGACGTCGTCGGGGCGCGCCGCCACCAGGTCGGGCAGCAGCTCGAGGGCCCGGGCGCTCTCGCCCGCGCCGTGGAGCTGGGTGGCGAGGGCCAGGGCCTGGCCGTGGTCGTCGTCTGCTTCGGGCCCGTCGGTCACGGGTCCTCCCGGGGGGCTTGGCACTCGGGTTCCATCGGCCGATTCCCCACGGACCTTGAGCGGGGCCGTCGGTAGCGTGCCTGGCCATGGCAGGCGATGGCGGCGCGCGCGGGGCTCGGCTGGCCGAGGCCGTCCTTCCGGCCCGCCTGGGGGTGCCGTTCCGCTGGCTCTGGGGCCAGTCGCTGCTCGACAACCTGGCCGACGGCATCCTCCTTGCCGCCGCCCCGCTCCTGATCGCATCGCTGACCGACGACCCCTTCCCGGTGGCCATGGCGGTCTTCCTCCAGCGCCTCCCCTGGCTGCTGTTCAGCGTCTTCGCCGGGGCCGTGGTCGACCGGGTCGACCGCCGCCGACTGTCGATGCTCGTCGGCGTCCTCCGTGCCGCGATCGTCGCCGCGCTCGCCCTCGTCATCGCCACCGACGCCCTGAGCATCGCCGCCGTCTACGTCGCCGCCTTCCTCCTGGGCACGGCCGAGACGGTCGCCGACAACGCCGCCAGCACCCTGGTGGCCGACACCGTCCCCAAGGCCGAGCTGGGCATCGCCAACGCCCGGCTGGTCGGGTCCCTGCTCGTGACCAACCAGATGGTGGGCCCGCCGATCGGTGCCCTCCTGTTCGGCGTGGGCCTGATCCACCCGTTCACCGCCTACGCCGTGTGCATGACGGCCGGCGTCGTCCTCGTCAGCCGGGTCGAGCTCCCGCCCGGAGGGCACGTCGGCGCCGAGCGCCGGCCCGTCCGCCACGAGATCGTCGAGGGCATGCGCTGGCTGTGGGCTCACGCCCCGGTGCGGACGCTCGCCCTCACCATCACCGCCTTCAACATCACCTTCGGCGCCGCCATGGCCGTCTACGTGCTCTACGCCAGGGAGCGTCTCGGTGTCGACGACGCCGGCTTCGGTCTGCTGCTGTCCACCACGGCCGTGGGCGGCATCGTCGGAGCCAGCCTCTACGGCCGGCTCGAGCGCCGGTTCGACCTCGGCACGCTCATGCGGGTCGGGCTCGTCGTCGAGACGGCCACGCACCTCTGCCTCGCCCTCCTGCGCTCGGCGTGGCTCGTCGGGCTGGTGATGTTCGTGTTCGGGGTGCACGCCTCGGTCTGGGGGACGACGTCCACCACCGTGCGCCAGCGCGCCGTGCCGAGCCATCTCCTGGGCCGGGTCGGCAGCGTCTACCTCCTCGGCTCGGTCGGGGCGATCGCCATCGGCACCGTGATCGGCGGTGTGCTGGCCGACGTCTTCGGTCTCACGGCGCCGTTCTGGTTCGCCTTCGCCGGCTCGGCGGTGGTGACCGTCCTGATGTGGCCGATGTTCCCCCTGATCGCCCACTCCGCCGAGGTCGGCCCCGACGAGGAGACCCCGCTCCCGCTGGACGGTGATAACTCGGATATCTAATGTCCGGGTTCGTGAGGATGAGCGACGGGGTCGAGTGGGCGGTGCACTGCTGCACCGTGCTGGCCGCCCTGCCCCCCGGCGAGGCCCTGCCCGCGGCCCGGCTGGCCGAGTACCACGAGGTGCCCCCCGCCTACCTGGCCAAGCACCTCCAGGCCACCACCGCGGCGGGCATCACCGCCTCGGTGCCCGGGCCCAAGGGTGGCTACCGGCTGGCCCGCCCGGCCGCCGAGATCACCCTGCTGGACGTCGTCCTCGCCGTCGACGGCGACGAGAACGCCTTCCGCTGCTCGGAGATCCGCCAGCGGGGACCGGCCGTCAGCGCCGACGCGACCGCGTACCGCCGGGCGTGCCACATCGCCCGGGCCATGTGGCGGGCCGAGGCCGCCTGGCGGGCGTCGCTGCGCGAGACCACCGTCGCCGACCTCTTCACCGAGGTCGTCACCACCGTGCCCCCCGACGTCCTGGTCAAGGGGGCGGAGTGGATCCAAGAGGTCCAGATCAACAGGAGGTCCCGAGGATGAAGGTGTTCCTGGCCGGAGGGACGGGTGTCGTCGGCACCCGCGCCCTGCCCGCACTGGTGGCCGCCGGTCACGAGGTCACCGCCGTGGCCCGCGGCTCGGAGAAGGCCGCGCTGGTCGAACGGCTCGGCGGCACGCCCGTCACCGTCGACCTGTTCGACCCCGGGGCGGTCGCCGCCGCCGTGGCCGGGCACGAGGCCGTGGTCAACCTGGCCACGGCGATCCCGCCGCTGAGCAAGGCGTCGCGACCCAAGGCCTGGGCCGTCAACCACCGGCTGCGCACCGAGGCGTCACGCCACCTGGTCGACGCCGCCCTCGCCGCCGGGGCGGGGCGGTACGTCCAGGAGTCGATCTGCTTCCCGTACCTCGACGCCGGCGACCGCTGGATCGACGAGGACAGCCCGGTCGACCACGAGAACCCGATCTTCGCCTCGGCCGGCGCCGCCGAGGCCGCCACGGCCCGCTTCGCCGAGGGCGGCGGGCCCGGCGTCGTCCTCCGCTTCGGCCAGTTCTACGCCGCCGATGCCGGCCACACCGTGACCATGAACCGGCTCGCCCGCCGGCGCCTCAGTCCCTTCATCGGCGAGGCGACGGCGTACATGTCCTCGATCCACGCCGAGGACGCCGGGTCCGCGGTGGTGGCTGCGCTGGGCGCTCCCTCCGGCATCTACAACGTGGTCGACGACGAGCCGGTCACCCGGGCCGAGGCCGACGAGGCCGTCGCGGCGCGGCTGGGCGTGAAGCCCCTGCGCCGGATGCCGAAGCTGGTCCTCCGGCTCAACCCGTCGACCAAGGCCGTCGCCCGCTCCCAGCGGGTGACGCACGACCGCCTCACCGCGGCCACCGGGTGGACGCCGGCCCACCCGTCGATCCGCACGTCGTGGCCGACCGGTTCCGACCCGGCCCCGGAGGCGTCGTCATGACCCTGCTCCGCCGTATCGCCCTGCTCGTCATCCTGGTCGGCTCGCTGGTCGTCGGGCTGTGGGCTCAGGCGTTCCCCCGATCGTTCTACGACGACTTCCCCGGCGCCGGCCGGGTGTGGGTCGCCGTCGACGGGCCCTTCAACGAGCACCTCGTCCGGGACGTGGGCGGCCTCAACCTGGCGCTGGCCTTCGTGGCCGGTTTCGCCCTGGTGTCGGGGTCCGTCCTGGTGGCCCGGGCCGCAGGCGGTGCCGCCCTCGTCTTCGGCCTGCCGCACCTGCTGTACCACGCCACCCACCTCGACCCCTTCGACACCGGCGACGTCGTCGCCCTGCTCGTCAGCCTCTCCCTGGCCGCGTTGGCCGGCCTCTTGGCCCTCGCCGCCCCGACCTCCGGAGGGGCCGCGGAGGTCGCTCGGTAGCGTCTCGGGGTGGCTCCTGTCGTCGCCCCGCCGCTGTTCGCCTTCGACAACACGTTCGTCCGCGACCTCGAGGGGCTGTTCGTGCCCTGGGAGGGGGCGGTGGCGCCGGACCCCCGGATGGTCGTGCTGAACGAGGGCCTGGCGTCCGAGCTCGGCCTCGACGCCGACGCGCTGCGGTCGCCCGACGGCGTGG
>DASVEC010000652.1:0-2405 GCA_036380755.1 Iamia sp.
AGCGGGACCTGCTCTACTCGTCGTTCGACATCGACCAGGGCATCGACCAGCTCGAGCTGATGGGCGTCAAGTACTACATGGCCTCGTCGCAGACGGCGGTCGACGCCGCCGCCCGCGACGACCGCCTCACCGAGGTGGCGGTGTCGGGGCCCTGGCACGTGTACGAGCTCGATCCCGTCGCCACGCAGATGGTCGTCGGCCTCGACCGCCTCCCCGTCGTGCTGGAGGGCGTCGAGCCGGTGCAGGGCAGCTGGCTCGATCCCGCCATCGCCTGGTTCAACGACCCGGACCGGTGGGACGTGCCCTTCAGCATCGACGGGCCCGACGACTGGCCCCGGGTCGAGCTGCCGGAGCTGTCGGACACCAACGCCGACGGCACCACCCGGAAGTTCGGCGACCGCACGCTGCCCGACTTCCCGTCGGAGGAGGTGCGAGCGGCCGAGGTCACCGACATCGAGATGGGCGACGAGTCGCTGTCGTTCCGGGTCGACGAGCCCGGCACGCCGGTGCTGGTGAAGGTCTCGTACTTCCCCAACTGGGAGGTCGAGGGGGGCGAGGGGCCCTACCGGGTGTCGCCCAACCTGATGGTGGTCATCCCGACCTCCGAGCAGGTGACCATGACCTACGGCCGCACGACCCTCGACTGGGCCGCCTACCTACTGACGTTCCTCGGCATCATCGCCCTGTTCGGCTTCTGGCGCTTCGGTCCCGTGCCGATCCCCGAGGGCGCCCTCGACCGCCGCCGGCGCCAGCGCGGCGAGGCCCGCGCCGCGGCCGCCGCCCGCGCCGCCGCCCTCGGCGCCCCGGTGGTGGACGACCCGGACGCACCGGCCGGTCCGATCGGTCCGGTCGGCCCGGCGCCGCCTCCTCCCCCGTGGCCCGAGGAGCCCCCGTTCGCGCCGGGCACCCACGGTCCCGGCGAGGCCGTCGGCACGTGGACCCCGCCGGCGGATCCGGGCTCGTCGCCGGCCGACGAGCCGGCCGACCCCTCGCCGGCCGACGACGAGCGGGGTGACCCCCGGCCGTGAAGGAGCGGCTGCGCCGGTTCGCCTCGATCGGGGTGATCGCCACGCTCGTCGACATCGGTGTGCTGCTGCTGGCGGCGCGCCTGCTCGGCCTGATCGTCGTGGTCGCCGACGCCATCGCCCTGGTCGTCGCCGCCCTGGTGAGCTTCTGGCTCCACCGGCAGATCACCTTCGCCGGCGACCCGGCCGTGCGGTGGGTGCACCGGCCGCTCGCCTTCGCGGCCACGGCCACCATCGCCGGTCTCGTCGACGTCGTCGTGCTGCGCACCCTGGTCGAGGTGACGGGCTGGGACTCGGCCCTCGCTCTCGCCGCGGCCAAGGTCCCGGCCATCGCCGCCGCCTCGGCCGTGCGCTTCGTCGCCTACCGGTGGGTGCTCTTCGGCGTGGTGCGGGCGGAGCTGTCCGAGCGCGTCCCCCGGCCGCCCGCCCCCGGGTCGAACCGCCTCAGCGTCGTCGTCCCCGCCTACCACGAGGCCGACCGGATCGCGGCCACGGTGGCGCGCATCCGCGCCGAGCTGGCCCCGGTCGCGCCGGGTCGCGACCTCGAGGTCGTCGTGGTCGACGACGGCTCGGGCGACGGCACCGCCGAGGCGGCCCGGGCCGCCGCCGCCGACCAGGTCGTCATCCTCCCGGCGAACCGGGGCAAGGGGGCGGCCGTCCGGGAGGGCGTGCTGGTGGCCACCGGACGCACCGTCGCCTTCACCGACGCCGACCTGTCGTACCCGCCGGGCCAGATCGCCGACCTGCTGGCCGAGGTGGAGGCGGGCTGGGACGTCGTCGTCGGCAGCCGGGTCCACACCGAGACGTCCACCCTGGTCCGGGCCCGGGCCGTCCGGGAGCTCGGCGGCCGGGAGATCAACCGGGCCACCCACGCCGTGCTGCTCGGCGCCCACCGTGACACCCAGTGCGGGCTCAAGGCGTTCCGCTCCGACGTGGCCCGCTCGCTGTTCGCCCGCACCCGCGTCGACGGCTTCGCCTTCGACGTCGAGATCTTCCACCTGGCCGAGCGCGACCGCCTGTCGCTCCGCGAGGTCCCCGTCCAGGTCGCCAACGCCGAGCGCTCGTCCGTCCGCGTCGTCCGCGACGGCCTGCGCATCGTGAGGGACCTGGCGAGGATCGTCCGCGACGGCCGCGCCGGCAAGTACGACCTCCCCGAGGGTGACCCTCTGCCGACGACCGGCGACACCGCGTCCCTGTAGGCGCCGTCAGGCGACGGGTTCTCGTTCGGGGTTCCGGGTGCACACCGGTCGGCGGTTGAAGACGACCCAGTGCTTCTGCAGCCGTTCGCCGGTCGGGCCGTCGTAGGGCTCGACCTCTGGCATGGCCTCGGGCGGCCTGGGTCTTCCGGCGGGTTCGAGGACCCTCCCGGTGGCGGTGGTG
>DASVEC010000653.1:0-9325 GCA_036380755.1 Iamia sp.
CCGTCGGCGGTGGCCACCACGGCCAGGTCGGGGTCGCCCGACTCCTTTACCCCGCAGGCCACTCCCCCGGCGACGAACCCGGCCGGAGCCGTGACGCTCATGGGTAGACGCCGATGGTGCTGAGGCCGAGGCCCTCGGGGAGGCCGAGGGCGAGGTTGGCGCACTGGAGGGCGGCGCCGGACGCCCCCTTGCCCAGGTTGTCGAGGGCGCAGAGCGACAGGACCCAGCCCGTCCGCTCGTCGAGGAGGGCCGAGACATGGGCCGCGTTCGAGCCCTGCGTGGCCTTGGTCGAGGGCGAGCCGCTCACCACCGAGACGAACGGCTCGTCGGCGTAGGCGGCGGCGAAGGCGGCGGCCACGTCGTCGGAGGAGACGCCCGCGACCGGCCGCGAGTAGCAGGTGGCCAGCATCCCCCGGCTCATCGGCACGAGGTGCGGGGTGAAGACGACCTGCGCCGGCGCCCCGCCGACCCGGGTGAGGGTCTGCTCGATCTCGGGCGTGTGCCGGTGCCGCAACAGGCCGTAGGCGGTGACGTCGCCGTCGGCGGTGCAGAACGTCGTGTTCGGCTTGGGCGCCCGGCCCGCCCCCGACACGCCGCTGACGGCGTCGACGACGATGCCGGTCGGCTCGATCAACCCGGCCCGGAGGAGGGGGGCGAGGGCCAGCGCCGCCGCCGTCGGGTAGCAGCCGGGCCCGGCGATCAGCGTGGCGCTGACCAGCTCGGACCGGAACAGCTCGGGCAGCCCGTACACGGCCTCCGACAGGAGCGACGGCACGGTGTGCTCCTCGCCGTACCACTCGGGGTAGAGGGCGGCGTCGGCCAGCCGGAAGTCGGCGGCCAGGTCGACCACGTGCCCGACCCGACCCCGGAGCTCGGGCACCACCGCCTGGCTGGCGCCGTGCGGGAGACCGCAGAAGGCCAGGTCGACCCCGTCGACGGCATCGGGGCTCCACGGGTCGAAGACCCGGTCGCCGTAGACCCCGACCAGGCTGGGGTACAGCCCGGCGATGGGCTGGCCGGCCTGCGAGTCGCCGGTGGCGACCACGACCTCCAGCTCGGGATGACCGGCGAGCAGGCGCAGCAGCTCGCCGCCCGTGTACCCGGAGGCTCCGACGATCGCGACCTTGGCCATGCCCCACTCTATGCAGGGATGCGCATCACTATGCAACCGGGGTCGTCCTACGGCGCGTGCGTCGCTGCGTACTCGTTGCTCCGGAAGATCTCGGTGGCGATCTCGGCCAGCGTCGTGCCGAGGCGCAACCGGCGGGTGGCGTCGCTCAGCTCGAACTCGCTCGGGGCGCGGTCGAGCATCCAGACATGGAGGAGGGTCACGTCGACGGTGTGGGCCCGGCGCGCCTGGTGCTCGGCGGACTGGGACACGAGGAGCACGACCCGGGCCCGGGACAGGCCGCGGCGCATCTCCCCCTCCCAGTAGGCCTGGCCGGCGGCATCGGGGCCGCGGCCGAGGACGTTGCCGTACACCTGGTCGACGAAGGCCGCGTCGGTGGCACCGTCGTAGCGAACGCGGAACTCGGGCGAGGCCGCCATGGCCCGGCTGACCCACGAGAGGGTGCGGCCGCGGGCGACGGCATCGGTCCAGTACTCCAGGCCGTCCCGGTCGGGGTGGCGGCCGAGGGCGGCGTGGTACAGCCACTGGATCGCCGGCCGGGGTCCGCGCGCCGCCGCCGTCCGGCTCAGGTCGGCGAACAGCGGGCCCGGGTCGTCGTCGACGAACAAGGCGTCGTCGACCGTCACGCGCTCGGAGACCGTCGCCGGCCGGCCGACCACGTCCTCGTACAGCCCGTCGGCCAGGTCGTAGGCGTCGGTGTACGGGGACAGGATCGCCACCCGCACCACCGGCACCGGCCGGGACCGCACCCCGTAGGGCGTGTCGACCGCCATGGCGGTGGGGCCGAGCAGGCAGCACAGGTCGCCGCCCACGAGCCTGACCTCGCCGGCGGTCTGCGCCACCGGGGTGAGGGCCTCGCCGCGGACGCGCACCGTCACTTCGCCAAGCCCCCGGCCCCGGATCGTGAGCCGCGCGCCGTCGGACCCGATCGTGCGGGGCGCCACCGACGTGACCTCGGGGGCCAGGTCGAGGATCTGGAGCCGGGGCTCGCCGGCATCGACGGTGGCGACGACGTACAGGAGGCGCTGGTCGGCGCTGAAGGCGAGGCCCCGTGAGGCGGCCGGAACGCCGAGACCGGACAGGATGCTCGCGCCCGCCGGCTCGCCGACGAACATGATCGTGGCCGTGCCGGTGCCCTGCTGGGCCACGGTCGCGACCAGACCGCCGTCCACGCCGATGGTCGGCACGTGGCCGTCGACTGCGAGCGACCCGATCGGATCGAGGTCGCGCTCCCGGTAGGTGAGCACCGCGTCGCCGCCGGCGACGTACAGCGTGCCGAGGAAGTCGACGTGGGCGTCGCGCACCCGCTCCAGCGGCACCTCGGCCGTCGCCAGGACGACAGCGACCTCGAGGCCGGGCTCGATGACGGTTGCCGTCGACGTCTCCAGCGCACCGGTCTCGATGGCGACCACCGTGGTCCCGTCGCCGGTCAGGACGTGGGGCCCGAGCTCGAGACCGCCGATCCGGTCGGTCGCCACCCCGGTGGTCAGGTCGACCTGGACCAGGGCGCGATCGCCCCCGCCGGCCACCAGCGCGGTCGTGTAGGCCGTCGACCCGATGACGAAGAGCCCGCTCATCCGGCTCCGCGGCGCCAACGACCAGGTGGTGGTGGCCAGCGTCGTCGCATCGATCCGGGTCATCGTCGCGGCCGCCCCGTCGATCACGAGGACGCGATCGTTGGCGGCGGCGATCTCGGATCCGGTGACCGCCAGGGTGGCCACCGCCCCGCCGGCGGCGTCGCGCACGGCGACGCCCTCGCGCCCGAGCACGAAGATGCGGCCGGTCCCATGGTCGACGGCCACCGAGGCGGCCCGGGTGACAGGCAGGTCGATCGTCGTGGGCGGGTCGCCCGCGGCGGCCCCGGCCGGTGCCGCGCCCGTCCCGGGAGCCAGCCCCAGGAGGGCGGCGAGGATCGCCACCACCATCAGCACCTGTCGCCGCATCACGTCCGCTCCCCCAGCCCTCACTGTCGTGCCCGCCCTCACGGGAGGCTACCCGCGAAGGGTAGCCCCGTGGGTGGTGGTGACGGCGTCGATGAGGGACTGGCGGGCCGTGCCCACCTCGGCGGCGGTGAGCGTCTTGTCGACGCTGACGAAGCGGACCCGGTAGGCCAGCGACCGGCTGCCCTCGGCCACGCCGGCGCCCCGGTAGGTGTCGAACAGATCGACGGACCACACCAGGTCGGACGCGCCGGTCAGCGTGGCCTCGACGGCCCGCGCCGACACGTCGCCCGGGACCTCGAAGGCCAGGTCGACGTCGCTGGAGGGGAACCGGGAGACGGGACGGTAGGGCTCGTCGTCGGGCACGGTGGCGAGGAGCCGGCCGAGGTCGAGCTCGACCCAGGCGACCCGCTCGTCGATGCCGTGGGTGGCGAGGACGCCGGGATCGATCTCCCCGGCGACGCCCACCTCGTCCCCACCGGCCAGCAGGGCGGCGGCGCGGGTGGGGTGGAGACCGGGACGCTCGGCGTTGACGACGTCGACGCCGTCGATGCCGAGCCGGTCGAGCACGACCAGGGCCAGGCGCACGGCCTCGGGCGCCTCCTGGCCGGCCATCGCCACGCCCAGGTGCTCGCGCTCGTCGGGGAGCAGCATGTCGAGCCCTCGCGACGCGGCCGCAGCCGGCCTGGCGGCAGCCCCTTCACCCGGCCGATGTTCCGGATCGAGCCCGGCGGCGGAGCCGCCCTGGGCGGGAAGGAGCCCGGCGGCACCAGCGTGGGCCGGCCCACCAGCGCTCTGACCTGGCTTCGGCAGGAACACGTGACCGATCTCGAACAGCTGCACGCCGAGGCTCCGGCGGGCGGCGTTGGTGGCCACGGCCTGGACGAGGCCGGGCAGCAGGGTGGTGCGCAGGATCGACTCCTCGGCGATCAGCGAGTTGCGCAGCTCGATGCCGTCGGGCGGGAAGCCGCACGCGGCCAGCGCACCCGGGGCGAGGAACGGCAGCGGCATGACCTCGGTGAGGCCGCGGCCGGCCAGCAGGCGGCGGACCTCGCGCCGGCGCCGCTGGACCGGGGTCAGCCGGCCCGGCAGCGACACGGCCAGCTCGCGCCGGGGGATGCGGGCGTAGCCGTGGTGGCGGGCCACCTCCTCGATGACGTCGATCTCCGCCTCGGAGTCGTAGCGCCACGACGGGATGGCCACGTCGAGGTCGTCGTCGCCCGCCGGGGCCGACGCGAAGCCGATCGGATCGAGGAGGACGGTGACGTCGTCCCGTCCCAGGTCGGTGCCGAGCACCTGGTTGATCCGGCTGGTGCGCACGCGGATCGGCTCCCGCGACGGGAGCGAACCGCGCTCGTCGACCGACCCGGGGGCCAGCGTCGTCCCGCAGATCTCGACGGCGAGCCGGGCGAAGCGGGCCGCGGCACCGTCGATGCCCTCGGGGTCGCAGCCCCGCTCGAAGCGGGCGGCGGCCTCCGTGCGCAGGCCCAGCCGCCGGGCCGTCGTGCCCACCGAGCGGGGCAGGAACCAGGCCATCTCGAGGGCGACGTCGGTGGTGGCGGCGCTGATCTCGGCCGCGGCCCCGCCCATGACACCGGCGATGCCGAGGGGCACGTCGTCGCCCCCGCAGATCAGCAGATCGTCGCCCAGCAGCTCGCGCTCGACGTCGTCGAGGGTGGTGAGCCGCTCCCCCGGCCGGGCCCGGCGCACGCGGAACGTCCCCCCGGGCACACCGGCGAGGTCGTAGGGGTGGTTGGGCTGGCCCCGCTCGAGCATCACGTAGTTGGAGATGTCGACCAGGGCGCTGATGGGCCGCATGCCGAGGTGGGTGAGCCGCAGCTGCATCCACTCGGGCGAGGTGGCGGTGGGATCGAGCCCCCGCAGGAGCCAGGCGCCGAAGCGGCCGCACAGGTCGGGATCGAGGATCTCGACCGCCAGCGCCTCGCCGGCCGCGGCACCACCCGTCTCGACCGAGGGCGTCTCCAGATCGAACGGGACCCCGAACCGGGCGGCCAGGTCGCGGGCCAGGCCGGCGACGCTGAGGGCATCGGGCCGGTTGGCGTTGACCTCCAGGTCCCAGAGCACGTCGGGCTCGATGCCGAGCGCCTCGACCAGCGGCGTGCCCAGGGCCAGGTCGGCGGGGAGGATCTTGATCCCGCTGTGGTCGGTGCCCATGCCGAGGTCACGGATCGAGCACAGCATCCCGTGCGACCACTCGCCCCGCATCTTGACCGGCTCGATCTCGGTCCCGTCGGGCATCACCGCACCGATGGTGGCGAAGGGGACGAGATCGCCCACGGCCAGGTTGAAGGCCCCGCACGTGATCTGGACGGCGTCGCCGTCGCCGGGGTCGACGTCGACCAGCTGGATGCGGTCGGCCTTGGGGTGGGTGCGCAGGCCGAGGACGCGGCCGACGACGACGCCGTCGAGCCCCTCGCCGACGCGGGTCTGCTCCTCGACCGGGGTGCCCAGGTCGTTGAAGGCGTCGGCGATCGCCTCGGGGGTCTGGTCGAAGGGCGCCAGCTCGCGGAGCCAGGACAGCAGGACCTTCATCAGAACTGCTCCAGGAACCGCACGTCGACGGACAGGATCTCGCGCAGGTCGGGCACGCCGTGGCGGGCCAGGGCCAGGCGGTCGATGCCGAACCCGAAGGCGAAGCCGGTGTAGCGCTCGGGGTCGATGCCGCCGTTGCGGAGGACGTTGGGGTGCACCATGCCGCAGCCGCCCAGCTCCAGCCAGGTGCCGTCGGGGCGGCGGATGTCGAACTCGGCCGACGGCTCGGTGAACGGGAAGTACGAGGGCCGCAGGCGGGACGTGAAGCCGGCGCCGAAGTAGGCGGTGGTGAAGGCCTCGATCGTGCCGGCCAGGTGGCCGAAGGTGATGCCCTCGTCGACCACCAGCGCCTCGAGCTGGTGGAAGGTCGCCAGGTGGGTGGCGTCGCGGGCCTCGTTCCGGTGCACCCGCCCGGGGCACACCACGTAGATCGGGGGACCCTGCTCCTCCATCACCCGGAGCTGAACGGGCGAGGTGTGGGTGCGGAGCACCACGTCGCCGGGCTCGCCCAGGTCGACGAAGAAGGTGTCCTGCATGTCCCGGGCCGGGTGGTAGGCGGGGATGTTGAGCCCGGTGAAGTTGTGCCAGTCGTCCTCGACCTCGGGGCCCTCGGCGACGGAGAAGCCGAGACCGGTGAAGACGTCCTCCAGCTCCTCCATGGTCTGGGTCACGAGGTGGAGGTGCCCGGCGCCGGTGGTGGGGCGCACCTCGGTGAGATCGAGCCGCTCGGCCTCGAGCCGGATGCGGCGAGCCTCGGCCTCGAGCTCGGCTCGACGCTCGGAGGCGGCCCGCCCGACCTCGCCGTTGACCCGGTTGAGCACCTGGCCCAGCTGCTTGCGGGCGTCGACGTCGAGCTGGCCGAACGAGGCCTTGATGAGGGCGATGGGCGACCCCTTGCCGGTGGCCCCGGCCACCCGGGCCGACAGGTCGTCGAGGTCCGTCGCGGCGCGCACCTCGGCCACCGCGGCGGCGCCGATCTGCTCGATCTCCTCGGAGGTCGTCATAGGTCGGCTCACCCTGCCCGCTCCCCCACCCCGGCGCAAAGTCCTTACGGGCCCGCCGGCTCCCTCGGCAGGGTGAAGGTGAAGGTGCTGCCCTCGCCCTCGACCGACTCGGCGACCAGGGTGCCGCCGTGCGCCTCGACCAGGCCCCGGCTGATCCACAGGCCCAGCCCGGTACCGGTGGGCCGGCCCTCCTCGCGCCGGTAGAACCGCTCGAACACGCGATCCAGATCCTCGGCCGGGATGCCGGCGCCCTGGTCGGCGACGGCCACGGCGACCCCATCGGAGGTGGCCCGGGCCGTGACCCGCAGGCCCCGGGGACTGCCGTACTTGGCCGCGTTCTCGACCAGGTTGGTGAGGACCTGCTCGACCTTGTCGCCGTCGGCCAGCACCTCGGGGACGTCGTCGGCCACGTCGACGGTGGCCTCGAGCTGGGGCTCGACCATGGCGACCTTGTCGACCACCGAGCGGATGACGGGGCCGATCTCGAGCGGGCGGCGGCTGAGGTGCAGCCGCCCCGCCTCGAGCCGGGAGATGTCGAGCAGCTCGGTGAGCATGCGGGTCACCCGGTCGGCGTCGTGGCGGACCGCCTCCAGCATCTCCTTCTTGCGGTCGTCGGCGATGCCGTCCCAGCGCGACAGCAGCAGGCTGGTGAAGCCCTTGATGCTGGTCAGCGGGCTCCGCAGCTCGTGGCTCACGGTGGCGATGATCTCGACGGCCGTGAGGTCCTCGGGCCGCTCGGGGGCCGCGGTCACGACACCACCGCCTGCACCGATCGCTGGCGCACGGCCTCGAAGGCCAGGACCGACCCGGCGACGGCGACGTTGAGCGACTCCACGGCCCCCTCCATCGGCAGCGAGGACCAGGTGTCGATGCGATCGGCGAGGTCGGCGGGCAGGCCGTGGGCCTCGCTCCCGAGCACCAGGGCCACGGGCCCGGTGAGGTCGATCAGGTGCGGTGCGGTGCCGTCGGCGCCGGCCGTGCCGATCCGCTGCACGCCCTCTCGGCCCAGCGTGGCCAGGGCATCGTCGACCGGTCCGGAGGCCAGCGGCACCCGCCAGACCGAGCCGGCCGAGGCCCGGACGACCTTGGGCGCCCACGGGTCGGCCGTGCCCTCCCCGACGACCAGGGAGGCGGCTCCGACCGCTTCTGCCGTGCGGAGCAGGGTGCCGACGTTGCCGGGATCAGCCACCCCCACCAGTACGACGTGGAGCGCCGCGCTCCCCCTCGCGTCGGTCGCTGCCGCGGCCGGGCGGCGGGCGACGGCGGCGACGCCATGGGGTGTGGTGACCTCGACGTGGGGGCGGAGCCCGCCGGTGACGGCCCAGGTCCGGGCCCCGGCGGCCGCCGCCTCCGCCACCGCGGTGGCGACGTCGGGACGCTCGGCCGCGTCAGGATCGACGAAGACGTCCTCGACCACCAGCCCGTCGCGGACGGCGTCGGAGAGGAGCACCGGGCCGTCGACGACGAAGCGGTCCTCGGCATCGCGGGCGCGGCGCTGGCGGGCCAGGCGCGCCAGAGCCGCCACCCTCGCATTGCGCGACGACAGCGGCTCCAGCTCGATGGTGTGGGTGCCCGTCAGGCGGCGGGCTGGGCCTCGGCCGCGATCTTCACCAGGGCGGCGAAGGCCTGCGGGTCGGTGACGGCCAGGTCGGCCAGGACCTTGCGGTCGACCTCGACCTGGGCGATGCGCAGGCCGCTGATGAACCGGCTGTAGGACATGCCGTTCTCGCGGCAGGCGGCGTTGATGCGCTGGATCCAGAGCTTCCGGAACTCGCCCTTCTTGGCCCGGCGGTCGCGGTAGGCGTACTGCAGGGAGTGCATCACCTGCTCGTTGGCGGCGCGGTAGGACCGGCTCTTGTTGCCGTAGTAGCCCTTGGCGCGCTCGAGGGTCGCCTTGCGGTGCTTCTTGCTGTGGACGGATCGCTTGACGCGGGCCATGACTGTGCTCCTCTGTCTCTCTGCTCGTTCTGACGCGGTGCTTCGGTGGGGCAGCCCGGCGCGCTAGCGGTCGCCCAGCATCCGGCTGATGCGGTCGGCGTCGCCCTTGGCCACGTCGACCGAGCCGGCGAGCCGGCGGGTGCGCTTCGAGGGCTTCTTCTCGAGGATGTGGTTCATCCCGGCCTGGCCGCGGCGGAGCTTGCCGCGGCCGCCGGCGGTGCGCTTGAAGCGCTTGGCCGCGCCGCTGTGGGTCTTCATCTTGGGCATCTGCGTGTCCTCTTCTTCGGGCCGGGACGGCCCGGCGGTTCTCTCTGGGGCTAGGCCTCGGTGGAGGCCGGCGTGGGCTCGACCTCGGGTGCGGTGGCCTCGGCCTCGGTGGAGGCCGTGGTGGCCTCGGGATCGGGGGTGGCGGGAGCGACGCCAGGAGCCTCACCGTTGCTGGCTGGGCCGCTCGCAGGCTCGCCGGCGTTGCTGCTCACGTCGGCGGCGGGGGCGGCGCCTCCGCTCTCGATGCGAGCCTCCTCCTGGGCGGCGGCGGCAGCCTCGTGCTGCGCCTCCTCGAGGGCCTTGGCGTGAGCCGCCTGGGCCTTCTTGTCAGGAGCGAGCACCATGATCATGTTGCGACCGTCGAGCTTGGGGAACACCTCGACGCGAGCCAGGTGCACGACCTCCTCGGCCACGTGGTCGAGGATCCTCTTGCCCAGCTCGGGGTGGGCCATCTCGCGGCCCCGGAACATGATCGTCACCTTCACCTTGTGACC
>DASVEC010000654.1:0-8759 GCA_036380755.1 Iamia sp.
GCACGCCGGGCTCCCCGGGCGGTGGGACGAGGGGTCGACGGGCGCCGGGGCGCGAGGGCGAGAGCCACGACGGCTGACTCTACCGACGGGCCCCCGAGCGGGACGAACATCCGGCCCGCGGCACGTCTCGGTCACCCGGGACACCTTCCCGTAACGTTCACGGGTTCGGGAGCTCCCCTCCCGCCCGCCCAGGAGATCCCATCACCGCCACCACGACGCCCGCCGACGCCGCCCCCGATGCGCGGGGAACCGATCGGCCGTCGTCGCGTCCCGGGGTCGTCGTCCGCCTCCTCCCGACGGAGGAGGCCCGGGCCTT
Source organism: Iamia sp. (assembly GCA_036380755.1). Taxonomy (GTDB): domain Bacteria; phylum Actinomycetota; class Acidimicrobiia; order Acidimicrobiales; family Iamiaceae; genus Iamia. Next base: position 317 of record DASVEC010000654.1, read on the forward strand.
CTTCCGCTGGGCCCTGGGGGCCTATGCCGTCGTCACCGCGATCGTGGTGGCCGCGTGCCTGCGGGTGAGCGACGGCCGCCTCGTCTACGTGCTCGACGACCCGGCCATCCACCTGTCGATCGCCCGCAACCTGGCCGAGCACGGGACGTGGGGCGTGGTGCCGGGGCACTTCGAGTCGGCCTCGTCGTCGCCGGTGTGGACGGTGATCCTCGCCGCCGGCGTCGCCGTCCTGCCCGCCGGCGAGGAGGCGCTCGCCCTGGTGCTGAACCTGGTGGCCGGGGTCGCCGTGCTGGCCCTCCTCGCGCGGGCCCAGACGGTGCTCCGCCCCGGTCTCCGCCGCCCGCTCGACGCCCTCGCCACGATCGTGGTGGCCGTCGTCCTCCTCTTCCTTCCGGGTGCGGCCATGGTCGGGATGGAGCACGTCTTCCACCTCGCCCTGCTCCTGGTGGCCGTGCCGCTGCTCCTCCGGACGGCACCGGCCGCCTCCCACCTGCGGGCCGTGCTCCCCTACGCCTTGATCGCCGTGGCCACGCTCACCCGGCTCGAGACCGCCTTCGTCGCCGCCGGCCTGGGCGCGGCGCTCGTGCTCGAGGCGCTGCCGTGGGGGCGCGAGGCCCCCCTCCCCTGGCGACCGGTGGCCCGCCGGGTGGTCGGCCTGGGCCTGGCCTCGGGGCTGCCGCTCGTCGCCTACGGCCTGGTCAACAAGGCCATGGGCCAGGACCTGCTGCCCAACTCGGTGGCGGCCAAGAGCGAGTCGCTCAACGGTGCCGACCGCTTCCCCGAGCCCCGAGAGGTCATGGAGCGCCTCACGCTCGACCCGCTCCTGACGGTGCTGGTCGGGGCGTGCATCGCACTGGCCATCGTCGGCTGGCGCACCCGGGCCCGGTGGGCCACCCTCGGCGCCGCCGTCGCCGTCACGACCGGGCTCCACGTCACCCTGGCCCAGGTGGGCTGGTACGAGCGCTACCAGCTCTACCTGATCGGCCTCGCTCTCCTGGCCCTGGCCTGGGCCGGGCGCGACCTGCCGGCGTCGTTCCGGCTCAGCCGCCCGCACGTCATCCCGCTGCTGGTGCTGGTGCTGCTGCTCACGACCACGACCAAGATCTCGCTCACGGTGGAGGCGCCGCGCGGCGTGGCCGACACCTACGAGCAGCGCTACCAGGCCGCCCGCTTCCTCCAGCGCTTCTACGACGGCGAGCCGGTGGCCACCGGCGAGCTGGGCTACATCAGCCTGTTCCACGAGGGGCCGATCACCGACTTCTACGGCCTCGGCGACCACGAGGTCCTGGTGGCCCGGCGCGAGATCCGCGAGCCCGAGGCGCGCAAGGTGTTCTGGAACGACCTGGTGCAGCGCCGGGGGGTCCGGGTGGCGGCCATCTACCCCACCAACCTGCTCTTCGAGGTCCCCGAGCAGTGGATCCTCGTCGGCACGTGGACGCTGCCTCGCGAGCCGTTCACGGCCTACGACGAGCACTTCCAGTTCTACGCGACGACTCCGGAGGAGGTCGCCCCCCTGACGGCCCACCTCGAGGAGTTCGCCGACGAGCTCCCGGATGAGGTGACGTTCACGCTCAACGAGCTGGCCGGCTACCAGGCCGCCGTCCGGATGGACGAGGGCGGCTGATCAGGCGCGGGTGACCGTGCCGACGCGCTCGAGGGCCTTGGTGTACGCCTGCTCGTTGTGGGTCGAGATGAACTCGTGGACGGGGCGCTCGAGGAGGCGGCCCCAGGGCCCCAGGGCTTCGTAGCTCTCCCAGAAGGTGAGCCGGGTGCGCCCCTCCCCGACCTCCTCGAGCCGATGCCAGCCCTCGGCCTTGGACCACAGCGGCTTGCCGACGGCCGAGTAGCGCGACACCTCGTTGACGCGCGCCTCGACGATGGCCTCGAACGAGCGGGCCACGCCGCCCGACAGCAGGTACTTGGGCACCCGGAACGTGCACGCCCGGACCAGGCCCTCGCCGGCCTCGTCACCGTCGAGGAGGATCTCGATGCTGCCTCCGGGGTACTCGAAGCGCCACGGGAGCTCGGTGCCGGCGGGGCGTGGCCGGTGGAGGGCCCGCCACACCTTCGGCACCTCGGCCTCGACGAACAGCTCGAGGGTGTTCTCCCGGGTCACGACGTTCCTCCCCAATGGTCCCAGTAGGTCACGCTCTCGACGGGCGGTCGGGCAGCCGGGGTGAAGTCGGTGCCGACGGTGTAGGCGACCGGCAGCAGCCCCACCTGCGTCACCGTCTCGTACGGGATGCTGAGCAGCTCGGCGGCCTCCCGCTCGCGGGCCAGGTGCAACGTGGTGAACACGGAGCCGAGACCACGGGTCCGCAGCGCCAGCTGGAAGCTCCACGTGGCGGGGAGGATCGACCCGTACGCCGACGCCGTGACGACGGTGGGTGCACCGTCGACGCGCCGCTCGATGCAGGGGACGACGTGCACCGGGACCCGGGCCAGAGTCTCGGTGAGCGCCAGCGCGCTCTCGTAGACCCGCTTCGTCTGGGGCTCCGTCTCCCGCGCCACCGCGGCCTCGAGGTAGGCGCGACCGCTCTCGCGGTACAGCGTGGCCAACGCCTCACGCCGGGCGGCGTCGGTGACGACGAGCCACCGCCAGTCCTGGGTGTTGCTCGCCGTCGGGGCCTGGATCGCCAGCCGCAGGCACTCGAGCACGACGTCGCGCCCGACGGGACGATCGAGGTCCAGCCGCCGGCGCACGGCGCGGGTGGTGCGCAGCACGTCGTCCACGGCGTCCCGGGCGGTGCGGTCCATGCGCGTACGAGGACCGGCGCGTGGCCTACGCGCCGAGGTTCTTCTGGATCAGCTCGACGCGCTGCTCGCTGGCGTTGACGTCGTCGCCCTGCTCGCGGAGGAGCCGCTGACGGTCGCGCTCGGCCTCGCGGGCGGCGACGGTGGTGTCGACCCGGGCCACGGCCGCCTCGACCCCGTTCTCGGCGATGAACGTGGCCCAGTCGACCAGGGCGTCGACCATCTCGTCCTCGGGCACCACGGCCACGTTCTTGCCCTTGACGAACAGGTGCCCCCGCTTGTTGCCGGCGGCGATGCCGATGTCGGCGTCGCGGGCCTCGCCGGGGCCGTTGACGACGCAGCCCATGACGGCGACCTGGAGCGGGATCTCCCTGTCGGCGAAGGCCGCCTGCGCCTGGCGGGCGACCTCGATGACGTCGATCTCGGCCCGGCCGCAGCTGGGGCAGGCGATGAGGTCGACGTTCTTGCGCTCGCGCAGGCCGAGGGCCTCGAGCAGCATGCGGCCGGCCTTGGCCTCCTCGACGGGATCGGCCGTGAGCGAGTAGCGGATGGTGTCACCGATGCCCTCGGCCAAGAGGGTGCCGATGCCGGCCGACGACTTCACCAGCCCGCCGGGAAGGGGCCCGGCCTCGGTGACGCCCAGGTGGAGGGGGTGGTCGACCGTCTCCGAGAGCAGGCGGTAGGCGTCGATCATGAGCGGCACGCTGGATGCCTTCACCGAGATCTTCACATCGTGGAAGTCGACCTCGGCGAAGTGGGCCAGCTCGATCTGGGCCGACTCGACCATGGCCTCGGGCGTGACCGTGCCGCCGTACTTCTCGTAGAGCTTGGGGTCGAGCGAGCCGCCGTTGACCCCGATGCGGATCGGGACGCCCCGGTCGCGGCACTCGGCGGCGACCGTCTTGATGTGCTCGGGCCGGCGGATGTTGCCGGGGTTGAGCCGCAGGCAGGCGACGCCGGCCTCGAGGGCGGCCAGGCCCATGCGGTGGTTGTGGTGGATGTCGGCCACCAGCGGCACCGGCGAGCGGGGCACGATGCGGGCCAGCCCGGCGGCCGCCTCGGCGTCGTTGCAGGTGCAGCGGACGATGTCGGCCCCCGCCGCGGCCAGGGCGTAGATCTGCTGGAGGGTGCCGTCGACGTCGGCCGTCTTGGTGGTCGTCATCGACTGGATGGACACCGGGGCGCCGCCGCCCACCGTGACCGGGCTGGTGGGGTGGGCCAGGGTGACGGCCCTGGTCGGCCGGCGATCCGCGGTGGTGCGGACCTCCATCAGTTCACCGAGACCGGGTTCGCCAGGTCGAGGTACAGCGACGACACGAAGATCAGCCCCAGCACGATCACCACGGCGTAGGTCATCGGGATGAGCTTGCCCACGTCGGCCAGGTAGCGGCGGCCCTCGCGGCGCCGCCACTCCTGGACCTTCTCGTAGATGGCGATCGACACGTGGCCGCCGTCGAAGGGCAGCAGCGGCACCAGGTTGAAGATGCCGATGAACACGTTGATGAAGACGAAGAGGAGCATCAGGCTGGCGGCGCCGCCGGCCTCGCCGGCGTCGACGCCGATGCGGAACACGCCCAGCAGCGACAGCAACCGGGTCTCGTTCGGATCCTCCTCGTCGGAGGCGGCCTGGGCCCGGGGATCCGAGGGCTCGGCGGCGGGCTCGTCGCGGGCGTCGCGCACCTGGCGGCTGTAGCTGCCGATGCCGTCGGGGGTGAAGATCTTGCCGAGGCCCTTGATCGACTCGGTGGCCACGGCCCCGAACTGGTCGACGCTGGCGGGGACGCCCTCGATCACCGAGAGGCGATCGTCGTCGCGCACACCCGCGCCCACACCGAGGAAGCCGAGCGTCTCGTCGTCGGGGTTGGTGCCGAGGGTGGTGCTCAGGTCGAGGCGCTCGCCGTCGCGCTCGACGGTGACGACGACCTCCTCGCCGGGCCGGGGCCCGACGACGTCGCGCAGATCGTCGAAGGTGCTGGTGTCCCGGCCGTCGATGGCGACGATGTCGTCGCCCTCCTGGAGACCGGCCCGGCTGGCCGCGCTGTCCTCGGAGATCTCGCCGACCCGCCAGTCCGACGGCTTCTGGACGATCTCGCCACCGGGCAGGCCGACACCCACCAGCAGGATGAAGATCAGGCCGAGGGCGAGGAGGAAGTGGACCGTCGAGCCGGCCACGGCCACACCGAAGCGCTGCCAGAACGGCTGCTGGCGGTAGGTCCGGGGCTCGTCGGCCGGGTCGACCTCCTCGATGTCGTGCATCCCGACGATCTTCACGTAGGCGCCGGCGGGGATGAGCTTGAGGCCGTACTCGGTCTCGCCCCGGTGGACCGACCAGATGCGGGGGCCGAAGCCCAGGAAGAACTCGGTGACCTTCATCCCCGCCCGCTTGGCCATCACGAAGTGGCCCAGCTCGTGGAGGGTGATCATGACCACGATGCCCAGCACCATGATCAGGCCGTAGACGCCCGTGGCGGCGGTCAGCCACACCAGCAGCCCGCCGACGACGCCCAGACGCACCCACTGGCCCAGGGTCATCCTCCCGTCGCCGGGATCGCCGCCCAGGTGACCGAGCAGCTCGGGCTGGTGGTCCCGGTCGCTCGGAGCATCGGTCTGATGTGTGGTCACAGGGCTCCTCGTCGGCTAGGACCGCTCGGAGATGACCGTGCGGGCCGCCTCGCGGCCCCTGCGGTCGGTCTCGATCACGGCCTCGACGCTGTCGGGGTTCCCCCCATCATGCCGGGAGAGGACCTCCTCCAGGACGTCGGGGATGCCCGACCAGGTGAGGGCTCCGCCCAGGAAGGCCTCGACCGCGACCTCGTTGGCCGCGTTGAGCAGGGCCGGGGTGCCGCCGCCGGCGCGTCCGGCCTCGTAGGCGAGGCGGAGGCAGGGGAAGGCCTCCAGGTCGGGGGGCTCGAAGTCGAGCCGGGCCAGCGCGGCCCAGTCGATCCGGCCGAACGGGGCGGCCAGGCGGTCCGGGTGGGCCAGGGCGTAGCCGATCGGCAGCCGCATGTCGGGGAGGGACAGCTGGGCGACCGTGGCGCCGTCGGTGAACTCGACCATCGAGTGGATGATCGACTGCGGGTGGACCACCACCTCGATGGCGTCGTAGGGGGTGCCGAACAGCTCGTGGGCCTCGATGACCTCCAGGCCCTTGTTCATCAGGGTCGAGCTGTCGACCGTGATCTTGGGGCCCATCGACCACGTGGGGTGGGCCAGGGCCTCCTCCACCGTGACCTGGGCCAGGTCGGCCCGGGACCGACCGCGGAACGGCCCGCCGCTGGCGGTCAGGACCACCCGGGCGACCCGATCGGGGCCGTCCGGATCGCCGCTGCGCAGGCACATGTGGACGGCGCAGTGCTCGCTGTCGACGGGGACGATCTCGGCGCCGGGCGTGCGGCGAGCCGGCTGGACCACCGGGGCGCCGGCGATCAGCGACTCCTTGTTGGCCAGGGCGAGACGGCGCCCGGCCTCGAGGGTGGCCAGGGTGACCTCGAGCCCGGCGAAGCCGACGACGCCGTTGACGCACACATCGGCCTCGGCGCCCAGGCTGGCCAGGCCCTTGGTGCCGGCCCGGACCTCGACGCCGGGCAGGGCGGCCTCGACCTCGACGGCCTTGGACTCGTCGGCCACGGCCACGATGCCGGCTCCGGTGGCCCGCGCCTGGGCGACCAGCAGATCGACGTGACCGCCTCCGGCCCCCAGGGCCACCACGCGGTAGCGATCGGGCTCGGCCGCCACGACCTCGAGGGTCTGGGTGCCGATGGAGCCGGTCGACCCGGCGAGGGCGACGGTGGTCATCCGGGCCTAGAAGGGGGCGAGGTCGAAGAACATGGCGGCGAAGTACACCATCGGCAGCACGAACAGCAGGCCGTCGAAGCGGTCGAGGATCCCGCCGTGCTCGGGCAGCAGGCTGCCCATGTCCTTCACGCCGAGGTCACGTTTGACCAGCGACTCGCACAGATCGCCCAGCGGGGCGGCGAGCATCGCCAGCAGGCCGATCTTGGCCGCCGCGCCGATGTCGTCCCACGGGGCCAGGCCGAACATCCCGACGACGACGATGACCACGAACAGCGACATGAACATGCCCCCGACCAGGCCCTCGACCGTCTTGTTGGGGCTGGCGTCCGAGATGGGGCGGGTGCCCATGGTGCGACCGACGAGCAGACCGCCCACGTCGTAGCCCACCGCGGCCAGCACGGCCGTGACCAGCATGCCCCGGCCGTCCTGCTGCGCCAGCAGGAGCCCGGCGAACGAACCCAGACCGGCGATCCACCCCACCCCGAACAGGGTGACCCCGACGCTCTCGACCACGCGCGCGTCGCCGTCGACGCCGATCAGGTGCCAGGCCAGGGCCGCCGCGACCGTGAGGACCAGCAGCACCGGGTAGGCCTCGATGCCCCGCCAGTAGACGGCGAGCGGGTAGAGGGCGGCGGCGGCCAGGCCGATGTAGCCCGCCGGGCGATAGCCGGCTCGATGGGCCGCGGCCTGGAACTCGCCCATGCCGACCACGAGGATCGCCACCACCAGGATCATGGCGAAGGCCGAGCCGAGGTAGAGCAGGGCGATGGCCACGACGGCCGCCCCGATGCCGACCGCGGTGGCCACGCCGAGGTTGCGACCAGCGCCGCCGCCGTGGGCGCCGCCGTCCTCCGGCACCGGCCGGGCGGGAGCGATCCGGCGCGACCCGGGCTCGTCGCCGTGGGGCGGGAGGGGCGGAGGCGGAGGCTCGGCCCCGACCTCGTCGAGCTCGTCGAAGGCGTAGAGCTCCTCGTCGTGGGGCCGGTCGAGATCCATGGCCCCGAGCCGGACGTCGTCGGCCTCGACCAGGTCGGCGAAGTCCTCGTCGCCGGCCCAGGCGCCGTCGTGGCTGCGCCAGTGCACGGCGGGCGTGGCCGCGCTGGTGCCGGGGACGGAGGCGTCCTCGTCGTCGGCCAGGATCCGGGGCAGCTCGCCGGTGCCGGGCTCGGTCCAGTGCGGCAGCGACACCTGGCCCGAGGGCTCGTCGGCGAAGTCGAAGACGGTCTCGTCCTCGTCCTCGGCGTCGCCGGCCCAGCCCCCGTCGGCGTCGAACAGCGGGGCCGACGCGTCGTCGGGCGCGCCGGCGCCGACGGTCACGGCGTCGGCTCCCCAGCTGGGCTCACCCCAGGGCGACAGGCCCTCCTCGAGGGGTGCCGCCGCGGGGTCGGGGGCGTCGGTCGCGGCGGGGCCGTCGTCGCCGTCGGCGGCGACCGGCGGGGCCCAGAGCCCGGCGTCGCCGTCGGCGGGCGGCGCGTCGGTCGCGGGCGGGGTCTCGGATCCGGGCAGGGAGCCGACGTGGGTGGCGTCGTCGACGTCGTCGGGGGTCTCGTCGGCCGAGGCGTCGGTGGGCTCGTCGGTCTCCTCGCCCCGGCGGCGGAAGAAGCCACGGGCGCGGCGGGGCTCGTCGTCGGCCGAGCCGAAGGCGGCCCAGTCGTCGTCGGCCGGGGGCGCGCTGTCGGTGAGGTCGAGCGGCGCGGGGGCGCCGAGGTCGACGGCCGGGGCGTCGAGGGACGGCTCGTCGGCGGGGGCGCCGGTGGGCTCGGCGGCGGCCGGCGCCCCGCCCGCCGTCTCCACCTCGTCCTCGGCCCAGCGCACCGCGCCGGTGGGCTCGTCCCAGCTGCCATCCCAGGGGTCGTCGTCGTCCACGAAGTCCTCCGCCCAGGCCAGGCCGGGC
>DASVEC010000655.1:0-4188 GCA_036380755.1 Iamia sp.
AGCACGCCGAGCGCGTGGCCCTGGTCGAGGAGCACGGCTCGACCACCTACGCCGAGCTCGATGCCCTGGTCGACCGGATGGCCCGCTGCCTGCTCGCCCACGGCGCCGGCCCGGGCGAGCTCGTCGCCCTCCACTGCGATCCCACCGCCGTGACCCTCGGCTGGCTCCTCGCCGTGCACCGCGTCGGCGCCGCCTACCTCCCCCTCCACACCCAGGCCGACCCGGTCAGCGCCTTCAAGATCCTCGACGACGCCCGCCCCGTCCTCCTGGTCTCGGACCGGGAGCATCCCGGCCTGGCCGAGATCTGCCCCCTCGTGGCCCCCGACGCCTACCAGGACGCGCCGGCCGACGGTCCCACCGAGCTGCCCCTGGCGCCCGGGGCCGACGATCCCGCCTACGTCATCTACACCTCGGGCACCACCGGCGAGCCCAAGGGCGTGATCGTCACCCACGGCAACTACCTCGCCCTGAAGCGGGCCACCGACACCCTCATGGCCTTCGGCCCCGACGACCGCTGGGTGCTGTACCACGACACCGCCTTCGACTTCTCGGTCTGGGAGATCTTCGGGGCCCTGCTCTCCGGGGGCAGCCTGCTCATCCCCGACCGGTTCACCATCATCAGCCCGCCCATGTTCGCCACGCTGGTCGCCGAGAAGGGGGTCACGGTCCTCAACCAGACCCCCACCGCCTTCTCCCGCAACCGCTTGGCCCTCGACCGCGAGGGCGGCGCCCGCTCGCTCCGCTACGTGATCTTCGGGGGCGAGCGCCTGACCCGGAAGGTCTGGGAGCCGTGGGTGCAGGACCAGGGCTTCGAGGCACCGGCGCTCGTCAACATGTACGGCATCACCGAGACCACGGTGCACGTCACCTTCCACCAGCTGGGACCGGCCGACCTCGAGACCACCGACTCGCGCATCGGCACCGTGCTCCCCGGCTTCGACCAGGTGGTGCTGGACCCCGACGGTGCCCCGGCCACCACCGGCGAGCTCCACCTGGCCGGCCCGCAGGTCGCTGCCGGCTACCGCGGCAAGCCCGACCTCACGGCCCGCGTCTTCGGCCCGGTGGCGGCGGCCGACGACGGCCGCACCTACTACCGCACCGGCGACCGGGTCACCCAGCTCGACGACGGGTCGCTGGTGTACCACGACCGGTGCGATCGCCAGCTCAAGTACCGTGGCCATCGCGTGGAACCGGCGGAGATCGAGCGGGCGGTCGAGGCGGTTCCCGGCGTCGACCGGGCCTTCGTCTTCCTGCACGCCGTCGAGACCGACGAGTCCGGCCCCCGCCACGACGGCGAGGCCGACCTGGCCTGCGTCTTCACCGCCGCCGACGAGATGGCGCCGGCCGAGCTGCGGGCCGCGGTCTCGCTCCCCCTCTACAAGACGCCGACCATCTTCCTCCAGATCCCCGACATCCCCCTGACGCGCAACGGCAAGGTCGATCAGAAGCACCTGCGCTCCCTCATCTGAAAGGATTACGACACCATGACCGACTCACCCCTGCTCTGGCTGCAAGATGAGCTGGAGGATGACACCATCACCCTCGAGGACAACTTCCTCGACATCGGTGGCAACTCCTACCTCGCCATGCAGCTGGCCGAGATGCTCTACGTCGATGCCGGGTTCAAGCTCGACATGCGGCGGCTCTACGAGGTGTCGCTGGGCGAGGCCCTGGCCGGTGCTCCCGTCGCGGTGAGCGGCTGAGCGCTCGTCATCGCCGGCGGAACTCCCCTCGTGATGAGAAAGTGAGGAGCCATGACGGCTCACGTTGAGAACAGGTACTTCACCGATGCGGAGCTCGAGCACCTGAGGACGCGCGGCTACATCGGGCCGATCACCGTCTACGAGCCGGACGAGATGGACCGCCGCTGGAAGCAGATCCGGGCGGAGCTGCTCGACCGAACTCACGCCTGCTACCCCGACGACGTCGCCAGCGGCCTCACCAACATCGCCAACTACGACCGCCACCTCGACGTGGACCTGCTCTCCGAGCACATCGTCCACCCGGAGATCGCCCAGCGGGCCACCGAGCTGATCGGCCCCGACATCATCTGCTGGCGGACCGAGTTCTTCCCCAAGTACAAGGGCGACCCCGGCACCGGCTGGCACCAGGCCGACGACTTCTCCAACACCAGCGGCGTCCCCCAGCTCGCGTGGCCCGACGACGACCAGTCCGGCTACCCGCAGAGCACGCTGACTATCTGGACGGCGTTCACGGATGCCACGGTGACCAACGGGTGCCTCAAGGTGATCCCTGGCAGCCACCTCACGAAGTACTACGACGAGAGCAAGGAGATGCGGTACCACGCCGACCTCATCTCCGACGACGACAGGGTGTCCGGAGCCAAGAACGACTTCTTCGGCTACGACTACCGCGACCTGCAGATCGATCCCGACTGGTCGCCTCCGGAAGAGGAGGCCGTGCCGCTGGAGATGGAGCGCGGCCAGTGCGTGATCTTCTGGGAGGCCCTCCTGCACAGCTCGCTGCCCCACACCGGCAAGGCGCGCGACTACCGCATGGGCTTCGCCACCCGGCTGGTCCCCTCGTTCGTGCGGGTCTACCCCGGTGACCCCGAGTACCTGGAGCAGTTCGGCGGGCGTGTCCCGCTCGACAAGTTCGGCAACGTGCTCGTGGCCGGCGAGAACCTGTGCCCCGAGAACGCGATGAGGACCCACAGCCTCCGCGGCTTCGAGTTCAAGCCGTACTAGGCCCGGGGTGAAGCCCGCGGCGGCCGACCTCCTGCCCGGGAGCGTCGTCCTGGCCACCTCGGACATGCAGGGATCACCTCCCCCTCTGGAGGGGGACGAGATCGACCACGTCCTCACGGCCAACCCGCGCCGCCGCTCCGAGTTCGCGTGGGGTCGGGCCTGCGCCCGCCAGGCCCTGCGGGGCCTCGGCCACCCGGCGGCGCCCCTGGCCGCCGACGCCAGCCGGGCGCCCCGGTGGCCCCCTGGCGTCACGGGGAGCATCAGCCACTGCTCGGGCCTGTGCGTCGCCGCGGTGGCGCCCACGGCGGACCTCGCCGGCCTGGGCGTCGACGTCGAGGAGGTCGGCGCCCTCTCGGCCCACCTGGCCGAGGTCCTGCTCACCGAGGGGGAACGGCGACGGGTCGGCGACGACGGGGCTCTGGGCAAGCTCCTGTTCTCGGCCAAGGAGAGCGTCTTCAAGTGCCTGTCGCCCCCCGACGGCCTGCTGCCGGACCACTGCCCCCTCTGGAGCGTGACCCTGGCCCCGGACGGCACCTTCACCGTCGAGAGCGACGACGAGGCCGCTGCCGTGGTCGGCTGCTACTCCACCGACGGCGTTCGCACCTTCACCGCCGCCTGGCTGCGGTCTCGCTAGAAGGTGCCGAGGACCTGGTCGACCTTCGTCGGCACGACCACGTTGTCGACGCCGAGGACGATGGTCTCGGCGGCATCGTTCGTCCACGTGCAGTAGAGGTGGCCGGCGGCGCCGTCGCAGCCCGACGGCAGCCAGTGGTCCGCCGACGCGTAGGACTCGGAGAACAGGGCCCACGTGGCCTCGGGGGTGGCGAAGGGCGTCGCCGCGTCGGGTGTGCCGGTCCGCCAGGCGTGGAACACGCGGCCGGCGACGGTGCTGCCGACGGGGATGCGCTGGACCTCGGACACCTTGTTGGTCATGTTGTCGATCCGCATCCGGAGGCGGTTCTCGACCTTGTCGACCCACGTGCAGTAGGTCGACCCGGCGGCGCCCTCGCACTTCACGAACGTCCAGCCGGCGGCGGCGCTGTAGGGCTGGCCGAACATCTGGGTGACCGCTCCCGGCGTGGCCACCACGTTGGCCGCGGCCACGTCGTTCGCCTTCCAGGCGTCGAAGAGCGAACCCGCCGGAGGCGCCGGCGAGTCGCACGCCGCAGCCAGGGCCGCCAGGGCGACGGCGACGACGAACAGGCCCGATCGGCGCCGGACCTTCCTCCGCCCCCCGGTACCGCTCTGCGTGGCCACGATGACCTCTCCGATCCGTCGATGGACGCCGCCGGGACCCGGCGACGTCGGGCGATGATGCGCCCGCGCCGCGGGCTCGCCAAGGGTGAGGGGCCGGCACCCCCATCGCCAGATCCCGAGCCTCGTCGACCAACGCCCGGGAACGACGAATCCCCTGGTCGGAGGGCATTTTCTGCCGTCCGACCAGGGGCTTCGGTGAAGCACCCCCAATGGGATTCGAACC
>DASVEC010000656.1:0-2889 GCA_036380755.1 Iamia sp.
GACGTCGCCGTCCACCTGGCCGCCCTGGCCGACTTCCTGCTCGGGCCGGCCACCGAGGCCTTCGACTGGGACCACCGGCCGCTCTACCTCCGCTTCCACGCCCGGCCCGGGAGCGAGGACCGGGAGGAGGCGTGGCGCGACCTGTGCGCCCGGTTCGACGCGGCTTCGCCGTCTCCGGGGTAGCGCCGCTACGCTCTCCTCCTTGTGCCTCGGGCATCCCCGCGGCCTCATCTCTGAGAACCAGGAACGACTGCGATGGCCGTCCCCAAGAAGAAGACCTCCAAGGCCAAGAGCCGCAGCCGCCGGGCCAGCGCCTGGCGTCTCGACGCCCCGCCCCGGAGCACCTGCCCCCGCTGTGCGGCGGTGAAGCTGCCCCACCGCGTGTGCGGCAACTGCGGCTGGTACAAGGACCGCCAGGCCCTCGACGTCGACTGAGTCGGCACCACAGATGACGCTCCCGGCACCCATCGCCGTCGATGCGATGGGCGGTGACAAGGCCCCGGACGAGATCGTCGCGGGGGCCGAGCGCGCCGCCGCCGAGCTCGACCTGCCGATCGTCCTGGTCGGCGATCCCGACCGGATCACGTCGTCGCTCGAGGTGTTCCCCGCCTCCGAGGTCATCGAGATGACCGACGACCCGGGCAAGGGCGTGCGCCGCAAGAAGGACTCGTCGCTGATCCGCGCCGCCGAGGCGGTGCGCGACGGCCGGGCCTCGGCCATGGTCAGCGCCGGCAACACCGGCGCGACCTGGGGTGCGGCCCTCCTGCGCATGGGCCGGATCAAGGGCGTGTCCCGACCGGCCATCGCCACCCCGCTGCCGCGCCCGGGCCACGACGTGCCGATCGTGCTGCTCGACGCCGGCGCCAACACCGACGCCCAGGCCGAGTGGCTCCTCCAGTGGGCCCAGATGGGCGCCGTGTTCGCCCGCGACCGCTTCGGCACCGCCTCGCCCCAGGTCGGGCTGCTGTCCATCGGCGAGGAGCCGGGCAAGGGCGACGGGCTCCGCAAGGAGGCCTACGGCTTGCTCGACGATCCCGGCTGGGCCGAGCTCTGCGACGCCGTCTTCGCCGGCAACGTCGAGGGCCGGGACATCATGGCCCCCGGCGTCGACGTCGTCGTCACCGACGGCTTCACCGGCAACGTCGCCCTCAAGACCCTCGAGGGGGCCATGCGAGCCCTGGTCGGGGCCGTCCTGGGCGCCTTCGACACCGACGACGCCACCCGCGCCGCGGGCGAGGTCCTCATGCCCTCGCTCCTGCCGCTCTACGGGCAGCTCGACCCCGACGCCACCGGCGGGGCCATGCTCCTCGGCGTCGACGGCGTGTGCATCATCAGCCACGGGTCGTCGTCGGCCACGGCCATCGTCAACGCCTGCCGGGTCGCCGCCGAGTCGGTCGAGTCCGACCTCGTCGGCAAGCTCACCACCCTCTTCGCCACCGACTGAGGCCGCCTAGGGCCAGTCGATCCTCCACCCGGCCTCGTCGGCGATCCGGCGCAGGCGCTGGGCGGCGGCCGCCATGTCGCGAGGTGGCGCGGCGAGCCGGCCCATGGGCACCCCGGGGCTGTTGCGCCTGGTCTCCATGACCCAGCTCCCACCCGGGAGCAGGTAGACCGTCGGTGGGTCGTCCTTGAGCCCGGCGGAGACCACCTCCCACCCGCGCCAGGTGGGCTGGCGACGCTCCCGCCGCGTCAGCTGCCGAGCACGGCCTCGGTCATCGGTCGCGAGGCTCTCGTCCCAGACGCCGGCGGGTGGGAGGCCCTGTGTCTCCGCGGCCGCCAGGAACGCCTCGACGGTCCGCCAGGCGGCTTCGCCCTCGCGAGCCCGGCGGGCCGGGCTGAGCCGCCCCCAACCCTCGTGCTGGGCCCGCGAGGCCAGCTCCCGCACGAGGGGGACCAGGTCGTCGTCAGGTGGCGCGGCCGGCTCGGCGAAGAAGGGCTCACCCTCCACGCTCCGCAGGAAGGTGCCGTCATCGGCCAAGTAGGACGGGCGGAACTCCTTGAAGGCGGAGCGTCTGCTCCGGGCCGCAGGCATCTCCTCGAGGACGGGCCAGGCCCGCCAGTGCGGATCCTGCTGCTCGCGGCGCGTCGGGTCCCGGTAGCCGTTGCCGTCGTGGTTGCGCAGCAGTGGGGCGTCCCACAGCGCGACGGGTCCGCGCCGACCGGCGGCGGTCGCTGACCGGAGCAGCCCGGCGAGGTCGGCCTCCGCCTCCGCCTGCTCCCGCCTGTGCTGCTCGGCTCGGGCCGCCGCCACCGATGCGCGCTCTTCCCGCGCTCGCGCCTGGGCCGTGGCGCGGGCCTCGGTGAGGTGGGTCGGGCACAGGCTTGTCCCCTCGTGGTTGCCCAGGTGTTGCCCGCACACGGGGTCGCCGCACTGAGCGCAGCGGCCCACGGCGAAGTACCCGCACCCGGGCGCAGTGCACCCGAGGGGAGACGATGACATCGACGTGCCCTCCTGGTAGCGGTGGCCGCAGACGCCCGACGTGGTGACCAGCTGGGGGCCGAACTGGCCCGTTGGGGGAGCGCCGTACCCGGGGCCTGGCGCCGTGCCGTACACGGTCGACGTGCACTCGTAGTAGCCCGGGGCGATCTCGACCCGGTCGTCGCCGGTGCACACGGGGCAGGCCCCGACACGTCCCTCCACGGTGCCGCACGCTAGCCGGTCCCCGCCCGGTTCGCGGGGCCCTGACCAGGGACGATAGTGATTCACAAGCGCACAAAGTTGGGTTCCGCTAGGGTCACCCGGCTGTCCGACGACCAGGGAGCGAGCGTTGCCCGCCGAGACCCACAGCCAGCAGGCCCCGATGACGCGCCAAGAGGTGTTCGAGCTCATCCGTGACCGGCTGGTCGACATCCTCGAGATCGAGGCCTCCGAGATCCACGAGGGCGACT
>DASVEC010000657.1:0-4208 GCA_036380755.1 Iamia sp.
GGCCATCGTCCCCCTGCGCCCGGCCGTCTGGCTGGCCAAGCAGATCGCCAGCCTCCAGCACCTCTCCGGCGGCCGGGCGATCCTCGGCGACGGCGCCGGGGGCGACCGCCACACGCTCTCGTGGGACGCGGCCGGCGTCCCGGCCAAGGAGCGGGGGCGCCGTCTCGACGCCGCCCTGCGGGTCCTGCCGTCGCTCATCGCCGGCGAGGCCACGATGCTGGCCGACGAGCCCGGGGCCCCCACCGTCCAGCTCTCCCCCGGCGTCGAGGTCCCCCCGCTGGTGATCGGGGGCATGGCCGACGCCGCCGTGCGCCGGGTGCTCGAACACGACGCCGAGTGGTTCCTCCTCCCGTTCGGGCCCGCGGGCACGAAGGACGCCCGCGACCGGGTCGCCGAGCGGGCCGAGGCCGCGGGCAAGCCCATGCCGCTCCTCACCGCCAGCACCATGGTGGCGATCGAGGGCGACCCCGCCCTCCCCTCCCGCGACGCCGTGCGGGCCCTCCTCGCCGACCCCCGGGGGCGCTTCGGCATGCCGGCCGCCGTGGTCGACGACGCCGTCGTGCGCGGCGGGCCCGAGGTCGTCGCCGAGCACATCGCCTCGCTGGCCGACGCCGGCGCCCACCGCGTCGTGGTCACCGTGGCCGCCGGCGACTGGCCCGCCCAGGCCGACCTCCTCGCCGAGGCGGTCGCCCTCCTCTAGCCCTCCGAGTACTGCTTGCGGAGCTCGTGCTTGGGGATCTTGCCGCTGGCGTTGCGGGGGATGGCGTCGACGACCTCGAGCCGCTCGGGCAGGGCCTGGGTGCGGAGACCCTTCTCCCGCAGGTGCTCGACCATCTCGACGAACGAGAGCGGCTCGCCCCCCTCGGGCCCGGACACGACGGCGCAGACCATCTCGCCCCGGTCGGCGTCGGGCAGCCCGATCACGGCGACATCGGCGACCTTGGGGTGCTCGTAGAGCAGGTTCTCGACCTCGGCGGCGGAGACGTTCTCGCCCTTGCGGATGATCACGTCCTTCACCCGGCCGGTGATGCGGACGTAGCCGTCCTCGTCGATGACCCCGAGGTCGCCGGTGCGGAACCAGCCGTCCTCGTCGAACGCATCGGCGTCGAGCGAGGCGTCGAGGTAGCCCCGCATCATCTGCGGCGCCTTGGCCCGCAGCTCGCCCTCCTCCCCCGGACCGACGACCTCGCCGTCGAGCGTCACCGTGCGCAGCAGCACGCCCGGCATGGCCCGCCCCTCGGTGTTCGCCAGCTTGTCGTCGGGGTCGAGGGCGGAGCCCATGGTCAGGATCGGCGCCTCGGTCAGGCCCCAGCCCGACACGATGCCGAGCCCGCCCAGCTCCTGCTTGACCTCGTCGTGGAGGGCGGGGGGCTTGGGGGCGCCGCCGCCCGGGCACAGCCGCAGGCTGGGGAAGATCCGCTCGCCCTCGGCGGCGGCCCGCTGGGCGGCCAGGTAGGCCATGTGGAAGAAGGTGGCCGAGCCGGCCAGGGTGACGTCCTCCCGGGACGCCAGCTCCGGCGTGGCCTTGGGATCGAAGGCCTCGGTGATCACGTTGGTGAGGCCGTACATGAGGCTCGACGCCAGCCAGATCGGGCCGGCGATGTGGGTGACCGGGAAGGCCATGAGGTTCCTGTCGCCGTCGCGGCACAGCATCCGGTCGCACATGCCCCGGGCGGTGATGATGAGGTCGCCGTCGCTGTGGCGGGCCCCCTTGGGGTCGGCCGTCGTGCCCGACGTGTAGAAGAGCCAGGTCGCGGGCTCGTCGGCCCGGGTGGCGGGCGGCTCCGGCGCCGGGGGCAGGTCGGCGGGATCGCCGTCGGGCAGCGTGCTCGACGCCACCAGCACACGGGGCGGGCTCGGGTTCTCCTCGGCGATCCGCCCGGCCATGGCCTCGTAGTCGAAGCCGCGCCACTCGCCCGGCACGATCAGCAGCGACGCCTGCGCCTGGCGGGTGACGAAGCCGACCTCGCGGTCGCGGTAGATCGGGATGATCGGGTTCTGCACCGCCCCGAGCCGGCACAGCGCCCCCATGAGGACGAGCGACCCGTGCCACGTGGGCATCACCCACGACACCACGTCGCCCTCGGCCACGCCCTCGGCCACCAGCCCGGCGGCGACGGTCTCGGCCGACGCCCGATAGTCGCCGAAGGTGACGGACTGGCCCGACTCGTCGATGGTCATCACCGCGTCGGGGGTCGCCTCCGCCCGCGCCTCGACCAGCTCCCACAGGTTCCGTCCCTCGAGCATCGATCCTCCGTGCTGTGACCTGATCTGACGGGGCGTCAGGTTAGGTCACAGGGCCTCGACGAGCCGGACCATCTCGGCGCGCAGCGCGTCGGGGATGCCGGGGTCCGACGGTCCTCGGAGCTGGGTGACGACGGCGCCGACACGAATGGAGATCTGCTGCGTCTCGAACGGCGCCTCGCCGTAGACGTCGAGGGCGGCCTGGTCACCGAGGCCGTCGACCGCGGAGCCGTCCGCATCGCAGGCGTCGGTGGCCATGAACCGTTCCGCCGTCTCCACGTCGGCGAACCCGAAGACGAGCTGGACGAACCACTCCCCGTCCGGGTCGGCCGGCCGCTCGAACACTCGTTGGAGGACCTGGGTCGCCGGGTCGATCGGGCAGCTCTGGTTCTCGCGGGCCGAGTCGACCGACGCCCCGCCGAAGCTGTCGGTGAACAGCGCCCACTCCAGCCCGATGTCGGCGGCGGAGAGGATGGCCGGCGTGAGGTCGATGTCGGTGGCGCTGGTCGGCCCGGCATCGGTCGTGGCCGTCGTCTCGCCACCGGTCGAGCCCGACGATCCGTCGGCGGAGGGCGTGTCGTCGCCACCGCCGAGGACGAGGACGGCGATCACGACGGCCACGACGACGAGGAGACCGGCGGCGGCCAGAGCCATCGTCCGGCGCGAGCGGCCGGACGGAGGTGGGCCGGGGGTCGGGGCGACCTGGGTGGCGGCGACCTGGGTGCCGCCACCGACCGGCGTGGTCGGGTCGAGGTCAGCGGGTGGGGGCGGCGGCTCGGCCAGGGTGTGGTCGGGGCGGACCCGCACGGCCGACGTCGGAGGGGGCGGGACACTCGACCCGGGCTTGGCCAACGGCGGCGGGGCGGGCGCTGCGACAGCCGGCGGGGCCGGCGGCGGCGCGGGGGCCGACCCGAGCGCGGCCAGGGTGGCGGCGAGGTCCGCCGTGCTCGGCCGGTCCGCCGGATCGGTCGCGGTGCTGGCCTCGATCACCTCTCGGACCTCGGACGGCAGGCCGGCGGGCATCTCCAGGGGCGTGCCGGCGACGACGCGGGCGATCACCACGAAGGGGCTGTCGTCGCCCTCGGCGGTGAGCGGGTTGCGCCCGAGGAGGAAGGTGAGGAGGGTGAGGCCCAGGGCGTAGACGTCGCTGGCCGGCGTGGCCTTGCCCCCCTTGAGGACCTCGGGGGCCATGTAGGCCACCGTGCCCGTCACCGCGCCGGTGGCCGTGGCCGACCCGGCGCCGACGACCCGGGCGATGCCGAAGTCGGCCAGCTTGGCCCGGCCCAGCCGGTCGACCAGGACGTTGGCCGGCTTCACGTCCCGGTGGAGCAGGTCCGTCTCGTGGGCGGCGACGAGGGCCGAGGCCACCTCGGCGGTGACCCGCACCGCCTCGTCCGGGGCCAGCGGCCCCCGGGTGGCCAGGGCGTCGGCCAGCGAGCCGCCGGGCAGCAGCTCCATCGCCAGGTAGGGCGCGCCGGCCGGTGTGGTCCCGGCGTCGTGCACGACCACCACGTGGGGGTGCCACGAGAGCGAGCCGGCGGCCCGGCACTCGCGGGTGAACAGCTGGCGCATCCGCTCGTCGGTGTGAGCGCCGTCGAGGACCTTGAGGGCGACCTCCCGGTCGAAGGCGTCCTGGCGGGCCCGGTAGACGGTCGCGAACCCGCCACGGCCCAGCACATGCAGGTCCCGGTAGCCGGGGACCTCCGGGCCACCCGACCCTGACGTCACGGCGGGCACACTAGGCCGCGGCGCCCGGCGCGTGTCCTGCGCTAGCTCCAGTAGCCGACGGGGTAGCGGCGGTCGGGGACGGCGACGTAGCGGACGACGGTCGGGTCGGGGCCGGGGACCAGGTCGCGCAGATCGAGCGGGCGGTCCTCCACCTCGGCGGGCTCGGCGTCGCCGGCGGCCCGAGCTGGGAGGAAGAGCAGGGCCGCGACCCCGCCGACGAAGGTGATCAGCGCGGT
>DASVEC010000658.1:0-5399 GCA_036380755.1 Iamia sp.
CCCTGCGCCACCGGGACGCCGCTCCCCTGCGCCGGGCCCGCGCCGACTGGCTGGCCGGCGGACCAGCCGATCCGGACGCCGACCTCGGCCTGGGCCGCGAGGTGCCGACCCGGGCCATCGCCATCGGCCACCCCGACGAGGACGAGGCCAGCCTGGTCGTCGGCTTCGACGCCGCCGGCGGCGCCCACGCCATCGGCCTGCTGGTCGACGGCGCCCACGACGGCCTCGGGCGCGACCTGTTCATCGGTCCGGCCGTCGAGCTGATCGCCGAGGACGCCGCCGGCGATGCCGAGCTGATCATCGCCGAGGTCCCGCTGGCCGAGGCCGCGGCGCGCATGGGCGCGGCGCTGGCGGTGGCCGACGCCGAGGACTGGGACGACCCCGAGGACCTCGCCACCCGCCCGCTGGTCGACCGCCGCCTGGAGCTGATCCCTAGGAGCTGAGGGTGAGCTCGGCGCCCTCGGCGATGGTGCCGGGCGTGGTGACGAGGGCACCGACGGCGAGGGTGCCGTCGCGCTCGCGGAGGATGGTCCGGAGGACGGAGCGATCGGCGTCGATGCCGGGCTGGGGCCGGGTCACCATCACGCAGCGGCTGACGGGCTTGGTGACCTCGAGGACGGCGGTACCGAGCCCGAGGGTGGCGCCGACCAGCGCGTCCTCGTTCCCGCCGCGGAGCAGGACGTTGCTGCGGAAGCGCCGAGGATCCCACTCGCCCACGGTGGTGCGCGACACGAGCGACAGGCGGGTGCGGGCGGAGTCGTGCCAGGCGCCCTCGGCCGCGCCGTAGGCCTTCCAGTCCTGCTCGTCGGGGTTCGGCACCTCGAACTCGGGCGCGGCGTCGTCGGGCGTGGACGGGACGAGCGCGACCCGGTGGCCGAGCCAGTCGGAGAGGTCGTCGTCGGAGGTCGTCTCGGTGCCGTCGGGGAGGGTGATGGCGACCCGGCCGGGCCCGAGGTGGCGGGCCCGGGCCAGCAGCAGGTCCGGCTCCCGCCGACCGGTGAGCACCCGGCCCGTCTCGGCGTCGACGATGCCCCAGCGGCGGTCGCCTTCGATGCCCAGGGCGTCGACCGGGGCCTCGGCCAGCCGCTCCCCGCCCATCGACTTCACCGGGTACCGCCAGATCTCGTCGACGACCAGGCCGGTCGGGGTCGCATGGTCCACCGCCCCAGGATGCCTCAACGGTGCGGCCGACCGACCGATGAGTTCCCCATGGATCGCGAGAAGGACCGCCGACTGGGGACCCGCCACGTCCTGGGTCCGGTGGCCGTGCGCTGGCGTCTCGACGACGGTCCCGTCGTCGGGCCGGCGGACCTGGACCGGGACGAGGGCCCCGAGCGGGCCGGCCTGCTGGATCTGTCGGTGAGCGGCGCCCGGATCATGGCCCGGACCAGCCCCGACCTCTCCGTGGGCGACTGGACGACCGTGTCCATCCGGGGCCGATCGGGCCCGGTGATCGTGCGCCGCATCACTCCCAGCCGCCAGCAGGGGTTCAGCCAGTACGGCATCGAGTTCCTGGACCCGATGTCCGAGCTGACCCAGCTCGTCCACGAGGAGCTGGCCCGCCGCCAGGCGTCCGGCACCGTGGGCCCCCTGCGCGCCGCCCCCGAGTGACACCGTTCTGAACCCCTGTCGATAGCGTCGGTGCGTGAGCACCGGGCCCGACGACGACACCGGGTCCGCGACCGAGCGCCGCACCGGGGTCCTCGCCGGGATCGGCGCCTACGGGCTCTGGGGCGTCTTCCCGCTCGTGTTCCACGAGCTGCAGGACGTCCTCCCGGCCGAGGTCCTGATGCACCGGGTCCTGTGGTCGTTCGTGGTGGTGGCCGGGTTGCTGGGCCTGCGCCGCCAGACCGGCTGGTGGGCCGTCCTCCGGAGCCACTCGCCCGAGCGGTCCCGGCTGGCGGCCGCCGCCGCCCTCATCAGCGTCAACTGGCTGGTGTACGTGTGGGCGGTCAGCGAGGAGCACGTCGTCGAGGCCGCCCTCGGCTACTACATCAACCCGCTGATCACCGTGGCCCTGGGCGTGGTGGTGCTGCGGGAGAGCCTGACCCGGGTGCAGGTCGTGGCCCTCGGCTTCGCCGGTGCCGCCGTGGCCGTCCTCACGTTCGCCTACGGGCGGGTGCCGTGGATCGCCCTGATCCTGGCCTGCTCGTTCGCCGGCTACGGCTACCTGAAGAAGGCGGTGGCGGTGCCGGCCACCACATCGCTGGCGGTGGAGACGGCCGTCCTGCTGCCGTTCGCCGCCGTCGGGCTGATCGTGCTCCAGGTGCAGGGCGATGCCGCCTTCCTCCACGGCCGCGCCGGGCGTGACCTGCTGCTCGTCGGTCTGGGTGTCATCACCGCCGTGCCCCTCGTGCTGTTCGGGACGGCCGCCCGTCGCATCCCGCTGACGCTCCTCGGCCTGCTGCAGTACCTCACGCCCACGTTCCAGCTCCTGTGCGGGGTGGTCGTGCTCGACGAGGACCTGCCCCCCGAGCGCCTCGTCGGGTTCGTGCTCGTGTGGATCGCGCTCGTGCTGCTGGGAGCCGACGCGGTGCGGGAGTCCCGCCGCGGCGACGAGCTGGTGCCGGTGGCCGAGCCGGTCTGAACCGGCCCCGGGTCCAGGGCTCGAGGGTGAGGGTGGCCTCGGCCCGGGTTCAGCGCTCGAGGGTGAGGGTGGCCTCGGCCCGGCCGGCGCGGGCGTGCCAGGCGGCCACGGTGACCTCGGTGCCGGGATCGGCCTCGACCACCCAGGTCGCCAGCGACCGGTCGGGGGTGCCGTCGTGGCCGTCGGCGAAGCGCAGCGCGGCCCGGCCGTCGAGCTGGCCCAGCTTCTGGCGGGCTGGACCGCCCACCACGGTGGCTCCCTCGCCGGTGAGCTCGACCAGCGCCGGCCGGACCATGTCGTTCTTGCGGGCCCGGGCGCTGACGTCGGTCGGCAGCCAGCCGGTGTTGGCCACCCCGGCCTCGACCCGCCACGTGCGCTCACCCAGCGGGACGGCCCGGGTGCGACGCAGCTCCAGGCACGGCGCCGCCAGCGCCTGGGCCACGGCGAAGGCGGCGTGCGGGGCGACCTCGGCCTTCAGCTTCGAGAGCGGCGGGTTGGTCCACACGCCGACGTCGGGCCACCCGCCGAGCTCCACCTCGCCCAGGTCGGGATGGGTGAACGGGTACCAGTCGACGTAGCCGCCGGGGGCGTTCTCGTCGCACCAACGCAGGACGGCCAGGGCCTCCTCGTCGGTGGGGCCGAGGTACCAGATCTTGGTGTTCGCCCGGTGGTCCGTGGCCGCCGCGATCACGTCCCAGAACTCGGTGGTCCAGCCGAAGACGCCGAGGTGCTCGTAGACCCAGTCGTCGGCGGCGCCGCTCATGGTGTCGCTGCGGTCCCAGGTGAAGTCCTCGAACACGGAGTGGACCGGGTAGCCGGTGAGCTCGGTGCCCCGCTTTCCCAGCTCGGTGTAGGCCCAGACGTCGTCGGGCGGGAGCTCGGCGTCGGCCGTGGTCGACGAGGGCCGCAGCAGGACCCCGCCGCTGGTGTGGAAGGCGTTGTAGCCGCAGATGGTGGGCCGGGCCGCGATGGCCCGCACCAGGGCCAGGATCTCGGGCTCCGAGAGCGGGTGGTCGCCGCTGCCGGTGACCTTCGTGCCCCAGCCCGCGGGGAAGTTGCGGTTGAGGTCGAGCCCCTCGGGCGGCCGGGGCGTGGGGACGGTGAAGCCGTCGTGGTCGACGACCCGGCACTCGGCCAGGAGCCGGTAGCGGGGCCCGGTGGCCGTCTCGTCCCTCGGCCCGACGTCGAACGGCACCGGGATCAGCAGCCGGGCGTCGTCCGGGTGGGCCATCCACCCGCCGTCGGGGTCGGGGATCCGCATCTGCAGGATGCGGCCGTCGCCGTCGACGTCCTCGACGTGGGCACCGGGCCACTCGTGGGCGTCGGCCCACGGCCAGGGCCGCGTGCTCGACCGGCGGTGCCGGGGCGTGTCGGCCAGGACCCACTCGGCGCCGTCGGGGTTCACGCGGGGCACCACGTAGAAGGTGCGGGACCGCAGGGCGGCGACGACGGCGGGGTCGCCGGCGGCGTGCCCGTCGACCAGGTGCTGGAGCACGTGGCAGGCGGCCACGGTGCCGGTGAGCTCGACGGCGTGGATGCTGGCGTCGATCCAAAGGGCGGGCTTGGTGTCGTGGGCACCGGTGGTGCTGTCGGTCGCCGTGACGAGCCAGAGGTCCCGGCCCTCGTGGCTGGTGCCGTAGGACTCGATGGCCAGCAGGTCGGGGTGGGCGGCGACGAGGTCCTGCAACCAGGTCGTCAGCTCGTCGTACCGGAGGAAGCGGTCGAAGTCGTAGGCCACCGGGGCGACCCTAGGACCGTTTGGTGGCGGCTTCCTCGAAGCGGCGGCGGCTGAAGGCGTAGCCGGCTCGCAGCTCCTTCAGCTCGGGGTACTGCTCCGGGTCGATCACCTCGTCGGACCGAGTGCGGGTGCGGATGACCCGGGCCGGGACGCCGCCGACGACCGAGTAGTCGGGCACCTCGCCCCGCACGACCGATCCGGCGGCGACGATGACGTGCCGGCCGATCTGCGACCCGGGCAGGATCACGGCGCCGTGGCCGATCCACGAGCCCGGGCCGATCCGCACCGGCTGGTGGGGGCCGAGCTGCTGGCCGATCGGGATGTCGAGGTCCTCGAAGCCGTGGTTGGCGTCGGTGATGAAGACGTCCTGGCCGAACCACACGTCGTCGGCGATCTCGATCGACTCGTGGGCGACGATCCCGCAGCGCAGGCCGACAACGCAGCGGTCGCCGATCACCAGGGCGCGGGGCGGCACCGTGGTCTGGTCGGGCGAGTAGCCGGTGGCCAGCGTGGCCCAGCAGCCGACGAGGGTCTCCTCGCCGATGTGCATCTGGCGCTCGCCGTAGAGGGTGGCGGTGGGGAAGCCCACGATGCTGCCGTCGCCGAAGGATCCGAACCGCTCGGCGGCGATGGTGCCGGGCGCGATCCCGCCGGCCCGGCGCAGCCGGCGCCAGCCCTGCTGGATGGCCTCGTTGACGAGGCGCCGGCGGAGCACCTGGACGCGCGTCTCGGACACGGCGGGCAGCGTACGACGCCCTCCGCCCCCTCCCACGATCGGGTGAGGCTCAGGCGGGGGTGACGAGGTCGAGGATGCGGTCGTCGCCGCGGCGCTGGAAGCCGACTCCGGCGAGGTAGGCGTCGGCCTGGCGCATGGATCGGGGGGCCACGACCGAGCGGAAGCCCCGGTCGGTGAACAGGCCGCTGCGGCGGAACACGAACTCGCCCGGGGTGAAGTCGCGGAACCGGGGCGACACGTAGTCGAGGGCGATCTCGGCCACCCCCTCACCGGCATCGTGGGCCAGGACGACCCCGACGGTCTCGTCGTCCCGCAGGACCAGGAAGGCCAGGGCTCCG
>DASVEC010000659.1:0-11138 GCA_036380755.1 Iamia sp.
ATGTGCTCGGCCAAGGTCGCCAGGTCGCCATGGTCGACCAGCTCGGCGGCGACGGGCAGGACGAGCGCCACCGCGGCGGCGATGTCGCCGATGGCGATCAGGTGGTGGTACGCCGAGGTGAGGTCGCCCCTCTCCTCCCACAGCTCGGCCGCCCGCCGGTGCAGCCGGAGGCGACGAGCCGGGTCGCGCCAGCGGAGCTCGTTCTCCAGGAGCTGGCGGAACAGGTGGTGGAAGCGCACCGTCTCGGCCGACCCGTCGTCGATCGTGGTGAGGAACAGCCGCCGCCGGCGCAGCTCGTCGGCCGCCGGCAGCGCCGCCTCGCCGACGAGCCCGGCGCAGAGGGCGCTGTCGAACCAGCGCAGGACCGACAGCGACAGGGCCACGTCGCACAGCTCGTCGGGGAGGGCGTCGAGCACCTCCGAGACCAGGTAGTCGAGGAGCAGCCGGTCCGAGCTGGCGATGGCCCGGGCGCGGGACTCGGGCTCGGGCTCGCTGGCGATCGAGACCAGCGCGAGGTGGAGCCCGATCGGCCATCCCTCGGCGCGGGAGTTCAGGGCGGCGACGGCGGTGTCCGAGATGGCCAGCTCGGGGAGGGCGGCGGCGGCGCGGATCGCCTCCTCGTCCGTGAAGCGCAGGTCGTCGGCGCGGATCTCGGTCACCCAGCCCCGCGATCGCCACAGGGCTCGGGGGAACGGGGGATCGGAGCGGTCGATGACGACGAAGCGGACGAGGTGCCCGATGCGCGACACGAGCAGGGCGAGGCCGTCGAGCACCGATGTCCCGGCCAGGCGCCAGGCGTCGTCGATCACCACGGCGCCACCCGTGGCGGCCCGCTCGACCTGGGCGATCAGGGCGTCGTGGAAGACCGGGTCGGACGGGCCCCGCTCGGCCAGCAGCAGCCCCGGTTCGGCGTCCATCCCGTCGACCACCCCGGCCAGGACGCGCACCAGGTGGGCCCAGAAGTGCGTCGGCGACTCGTCGAGGAGGTCGACCGCCAGCCAACCCACCCTCCCGTCCGCCTGCTCGCTCCACTGCCGGGTCGCCTCGGTCTTCCCGTAGCCGGGAGGGGCGACGACGAGGACCACGCGCTCGTCGCCCGCCAGGCGCGCCGAGAGCGCGGGGCGGGGGATGGTCCCGAGGGGGGCGCCTGGCATCGTGCTCACGAGAGGGTCCGGGGGGGATGGGTCCACCCGACTGGGGTGGTCACAGATGGGGATCGGGGCCGTACCGTCAGGGCCGGCTCCGGAGGTGGCATCGTGTACGAGGTCGTCGTGAGCGGTTGCGGGGAGCGCACCTTGCACGCGGCCCTCGACGATCTCGAGGTGGGGTGGACGGGGGCGACCGGCACGCACAGCATGTCGGTCGTCGACCAGTCGCAGCTGGTGGCCGTCGTCGCCCGGCTGAACGAGGTCGGGATCGTGATCGAGGAGGTGCGCCGGTCCTGACCACCGCCCCGTGGCTGCGGACCGTCACGGGCGACCGGGCCGGTCGCGGTGCTGCACCACCGAGGTGGCCCCGCCGTAGAAGGCCCCGAGGGCGATGCCGGCGATCAGGCCGAGGAGGGCGCCGGTGAGCTCGAACCCGATCGCCGAGCCGCCGTCGTGCACGAACCGGTGGACGATCCAGCCGCCGACGAACCCGAGGACCGCCCCGACGACGGCGCCGAGCACCGCCCGTCGGCCCAGGAACGCGAAGGGCTGGTCGCCGTGTGGCATCCGGTCATGATCGGATCGGCGGCCCCCGCCGCCCTCACCCGCGGGGGGTGAGCAAGGGCCCGAGAAGCACCCGGTTCGGGTGCAGCCCCTGCCCAGGGTGGCCGGCACAGTCGGACGGTGGCCGACAGCACGATCGTCTACCTCGTGCTCGGCGCGGTCGTGGTGCTGTTCGTCTGGAACCGCCTGCCGGTCGAGGTCGTGGCCTTCGCCACCGCCCTCTCGCTCTGGGCGACCGGCGTGCTCGATCTCGATCGGTCGCTGGCCGGGTTCGGCGACCCGACCGTGCTGTTCATCGCCTCCCTGTTCGTCGTCAGCGAGGCCCTCGACTCGACCGGCGTGACCACCGCCGTCGGGCACCAGCTGGTCGTGTGGGCGGGCACCTCCCGGCGCCGGCTGCTCGTGCTCATGATGCTGGCGGTCGCGGCGCTGACGGCCGCCCTCAGCGTCAACGGTGCCGTCGCCGCCCTGGTGCCGGTGATGGTCGTCACCGCGGTGAAGCTCGACATCCCGTCGTCGCAGCTGATGATGCCGCTGGCCTTCGCCGCCCATGCCGGCTCGATGCTCGCCCTCACCGGCTCACCCGTGAACGTGCTGGTGTCCGAGGCCAGCGACCGGGCCGGGGCGGGTGCCTTCGGCTTCTTCGACTTCACCCTCGTCGGGGTGCCGCTCCTGGCCGGGACGGTGGTGATCGTGGTGCTCTTCGGCAACCGGCTCCTGCCCCACCGCAACGCCCGCCACATGCCCCGGGACCTCAGCCAGCAGGCGAAGACCCTCATGCGCCACTACGAGCTCGAGAGCCGGTCGGCGGGGGCGCTGTTCGACCGGAGCTCCGGGGTGGCCGAGGTGGTCGTCCCGCCCCGGTCGGGGCTCGTCGGTCTGCCCGCCTACCCCGGCATGGTGACCGAGAGCGGTGACCTGGTGGTGCTGGCGATCCACCGCCAGGGCGAGACGGTGGGGCCGCGGGAGACCGTCGTCCGGGCCGGTGACGCGCTGCTGCTGCAGGGCACGTGGGAGGCGCTGGCCGAGAACCTCGAGGACCCGGAGGTCCTCGTCGTCGACGAGCCCGACGTGGTGCGGCGCCAGGCCGTCCCCTTCGGACGCGGCGCCCGGCGCTCGCTGGTGATCGTGGCCGGGATGGTGGCGCTCCTCGTCACCGGCGCGGCGCCGCCCGCGGTGGCCGGGCTGCTGGCCGCCGGTGCCCTGATCGTCACCCGGGTCCTCACGGTCGAGCACGCCTACCGGGGGATGAGCTGGACCACCCTCGTGCTAGTCGGAGGGATGATCCCGCTGTCGACGGCGATGCAGTCCAGCGGCGCCGCCGACGAGCTCGCCGACACCCTCGTCGGGGTGGTCGGCGATGCCGGGGCCTACCCGCTGCTGCTGGCGCTGTTCGTGGTCGTCGCCGTGCTCGGCCAGCTCATCAGCAACACCGCGACCGCCCTGATCATCCTCCCCGTGGCCAGCGCGGCCGCCGTCGAGCTCGGCGTCTCGCCCCGTCCCGTGCTCATGTTCGTCTGCGTCATCTCCTCGGCCGCCCTCCTCACGCCGGTCGCCACCCCGGCCAACATGATGGTGATGGGGCCGGGCGGCTACCGGTTCGGCGACTACGCCAAGCTGGGGTTGCCCCTGCTGGCCTGGTACTTCGTCGTCGGCATCGGCCTCGTCCCGCTCATATGGCGGTTCTGAGCAGCCATGACGGCGAACGTCTCCACCGGCCACCTCCCCGACCCGTCGGTGGTCGAGGCGCTGCTGGTCGAGGGGCGCGACCGCTACGCCGCCGTCGACGAGGGCGAGGTGGCCGGCTACATCCGCGCCCTGGCCGACACCCCGCCCGACCTGTTCGGGGCCTGCATCGTCGCCAGCGACGGCACCACCTACGAGGTCGGTGCCGCCCAGCACCCGTTCTCGATCCAGAGCGTGTCCAAGCCGTTCGTCTTCGCCCTGGTGTGCGACGCCATCGGGCCGGAGGAGGCACGCCGGCACCTCGGGGTCGACGGCACCGGCATGCCGTTCGACTCGGTCATGGCCATCGAGCTCAACGAGGACCGGACGATGAACGCCATGGTCAACGCGGGGGCGATCGCCGCCACCAGCCTGATCGCCGGGGCGACGGCCGCCGAGAAGTGGGAGCGCATCCACGACGGCCTGTCGGCCTTCGCCGGCCACCGGCTCGTGCTCGACGAGGAGGTCTACGAGTCGGAGACGGCGACGAACCTCCGCAACCGGGGCATCGCTCACCTGCTCGAAGGGTACGGGCGCCTCTCCTTCGACCCCGACGAGGCCACCGACGTCTACACCCGGCAGTGCGCGCTCCTGGTGACGGCCGAGGACCTCGCCGTGATGGGGGCGACCCTCGCCGACGGTGGGGTCAACCCGCGGACGGGCGACCGGGTGATCGCCGAGGAGAGCTGTGCCCCGGTCCTGGCCGTCATGGCCACCGCCGGCCTCTACGAGCGATCCGGCGCCTGGATGTACGACGTCGGCCTGCCCGGCAAGAGTGGCGTGAGCGGCGGCATCGTCACCGTGTCCCCCGGCAAGGGGGGCCTGGGCACGTTCTCCCCTCGTCTCGACGCCGCGGGCAACAGCGTGCGGGGCCAGCTCCTGACCCGGTTCCTGTCCGACCAGCTCGGCCTGAACATCTACGCGTCGGCGCCTGTCGCACCCGATCCGGGTGTGTTCACCGGTCGCTGACCCGGTGTCCAATGGGCCGTCACGCTCATCGGAGGTGCGCATGGCGACCCAGACGACCACGGGGCCGACCAGCCCGGTGCCCTCCGTGGACCGGCTCGCCTCGATCACCATCGGCGTGGCGCCGGTCGCCCCGGAGGGGGCATGCCGGGCCGTCTTCGTCACCCCGGGGACCGGACCGGTGGAGGGGTTGGACCTCGACCGCCAGCGGCTGGCCGCCGCCGGGTTCGACGGGTCGCTCGGCTCCACCCTCGTCGTGCCCACGACCGCCGACCCGACGGTCGTCGCCGTGGGCGTCGGGGCCGAGTCCCTCGACGCGGCGGCCGTCCGCACGGCCGCGGCCGCCTTCGCCCGGGCCGCCCGGGGCCACGCCGAGCTGGCGCTGCCGATCGACGGCCTCGCCGGCGTGGCGCCGGCCGTCGCCGCCCAGGTCGCGGTCGAGGGCGTCCTGCTCAGCCGGTACTCCTACGACGTCCTGCGGAGCACGCCGAAGGGGGCCGACCTGGTCGGCCTGACCGTCGTCTCGAGCGCCGACGAGGCCGCCGCCGGTGCCGAGCGGGGACGGGCCCTCTCCGCCGCCACGTGGCTGGCCCGCGACCTGGCCAACACGCCCCACAGCCACCTCAACGCCACCCGGCTCGGAGAGGTCGCGGTGGAGCTGGGGGAGGATCGCGGCCTCACGGTCGAGGTCTTCGACAAGGCCGAGCTGGTGGACATGGGCTGTGGCGGACTCCTCGGGGTGAACCAGGGGAGCACCGAGGCGCCCCGCATGATCAAGCTGACCTACCGGCCCGAGGGGGAGCCGACCGGCCACCTGGGCCTCGTCGGCAAGGGGATCATGTACGACTCCGGCGGGATCGCCCTCAAGCCGGGCGACGAGGTCCACGCCCAGATGAAGAACGACATGTCGGGGGCGGCGGCGATCCTCGCAGCCATGGCCGAGCTGGCGGACATCGGCTGCCGCACCGAGGTCACGGCGTACCTGATGTGCACGGACAACATGCCGTCGGGGACGGCCCTCGCCCTCGGGGACGTGATCACCATGCGGGGCGGCACCACGGTCGAGGTGATCAACACCGACGCCGAGGGCCGCCTGGTCATGGCCGATGCCCTGGTGCTCGCCACCGAGGACGGGGTCGACGCCATCGTCGACATCGCCACGCTCACCGGCGCGTGCATGCGCGCCCTGGGCACGCAGGTCGCCGGGGTCATCGGGAACAACCGGGCCCTCATCGACCAGGTACGGGAGGCGGCGGAGGTGGCCGACGAGCCGGTCTGGCAGCTCCCGCTCGAGCGCCGGTACCGCACGGAGCTCGACTCGACCATCGCCGACCTGAAGAACCTGGGCGGTGCCAACGCCGGGGCGATCACCGCCGCGCTGTTCCTCGCCGAGTTCGTCGGCGACGTGCCCTGGGCCCACATCGACATCGCCGGCACGGCCCAGTCCGGGGGCGACGCCGGCTGGCAGACGGCGGGCTGCACCGGCTTCGGCGCCCGCCTCCTCGTCGGTCTTGCCGAGACCTTCTCAGCAGCCTGAGCCAAGGAGATCCGATGTCGGACACGGCCGAGACCAGCGCAGAGGAGCCGGCGTCCGGGCGCCTCCAGAAGATCCTCGACACGATCGAGCGGCTCGGGAACAAGGTGCCCCACCCGGCGATCATCTTCCTCGGCCTGGTCCTGCTGGTGATCGTCCTGTCCGCCGTCCTCGCCGCCTTCGACGTCAGCGTCACCTACGACGTGGCCGAGCCCCCTCCGGAGATCGTCGAGGAGGAGTACGTCGGCGGGTCCGTCGTGCCCGAGGACGCCCCGACCCTCGACGACTACCTCGAGGAGGACGTCGAGATCCACCAGGAGACGACCGAGATCGAGAGCCTGCTGAACGGCGACGGCGTCGCCTTCATCTTCTCCTCGTTCGTCGACAACTTCGCCGGCTTCAGCGTGGTGGCGGTGGTCTTCGTGGCCATGATCGGCGTCGGCGTGGCCGAGGAGGCGGGGCTGATGGCGGCCCTGATCCGCTCGCTGGTCAAGGTGGCGCCGGCGAAGCTGCTGACGTTCATCATCGTGTTCGTCGGTGGGCTGTCGAGCGTGGCCACCGATGCCGGGTACCTCATCTTGATCCCGCTCGCCGCCGCCGCCTTCCTCAGCGTGGGGCGGCACCCGCTGGCCGGCCTGGCCGCGGCCTACGCCGGGGTCAGCGCCGGCTTCGCCGTCAACGTCCTGCTCACCCCGCTCGACGGCCTGCTCACCGAGGTGACCAACGAGGCCATCGCCCTGGCCGAACCGGATCGCTCGATCGATCTCACGGCCAACCTCTGGTTCGCCATCGCGTCGACCTTCTTCGTGGCCATCGTCATCTCGTTCATCGCCGACCGGATCACCAGCCGCAGCCTCGGCCCCTACGACGGCGACGCGGAGGCGGCCACCGACGACGAGGTCCCCGAGGGCGAGCCGCGCGGCCTGCGCTTCGCGTCGCTCGCCACCCTCGCCGGCGTCGTGGTGGTCGTCCTCCTGACCGTGCTGCCGGACGCCCCGCTGCGGAACCCGGAGACGGGGTCGATCTTCAACGACTCGCCCCTGATGGACAGCCTGATCTTCATCATCACGATGCTGTTCCTCGTCGCCGGCATCGGCTTCGGCATCGGGGCCAAGACGATCACGAGCAGCGTCGACGTCATCAACGGGATCACCAAGACCTTCGCCGGCCTGGCCGGGCTGGTGTTCCTGCTGCTGCTGATCAGCCAGTTCATCGCCTACTTCAACTACAGCAACATGCCGACGGTGGCGGCGGTGAAGATGGCCGACTGGCTCGAGAGCGCCGACATCGGCCCGCTCTGGCTGCTGATCGGGTTCATCGTGGTGATCCTGATCCTCGACCTGATCATCCCCGGCTCGCTGCCGAAGTGGGCCATCTTCGCCCCCATCTTCATCCCGCTCTTCCTGCGGCTGGACGTGGCGCCCCAGACGGTGCTCGCCGCCTACCGGCTGGGCGACTCGCCGATGAACGTGGTGACGCCGCTGATGGTGTACCTGCCGTTCATCGTCATCGTGGCCCAGCGCTACAAGCCCGACGCCGGGATCGGGACGATCATCTCGCTGATGATCCCGTACACGGTGATCGTGCTGATCACGTGGCTGCTGTTCTTCGTGGTCTGGTACCTGCTGGGCGTCCCGATGGGCCCCGGCTACCCGACCACCCTGTGAGCGGGCGTCAGACGTAGTCCTTGGCCTGGACCCGCTGGAGCAGGAACCAACCGGGCACGACCGGCAGCCAGAAGGTGACGAGGCGGAACAGCAGCACCACCGAGGCGGCGGTCGCGGGGTCGACCCCCGAGGAGGTGAGGGCGGCGGTGAGGGCGGCCTCGACGCCGCCGACGCCGCCCGGTGTCGGCACCGCCGCCCCGACCGTGGTGGCGAGGAAGTAGAGGGCGAAGAGCGACACGAAGGCGAGATCCACCCCGAGCGCCCGGGCGCTGACGACGAAGGCGAGGGCGTTCAGCACCTTGCACCCCAGCGCCCCGCCGCCGAGCAGCGCCAGCTTCCCCGGGTCGCGCCCGAGGGCGGAGACGTTGGCCCACGCCGCCTGGCCGGTCTCGGCCAGCCAGGGCCGCAGGGTGCTGCGCCCCCACGTCGAGGCCAGCACCAGGCCGGCGGCGGCGCCGATGGCGACGATGACGACGAGGATCACCGAGGCGGAGGGCAGCGAGAGGTCGGAGACGGGGTTCGAGCTGGAGGACTCGCCGAGGAGGACGAAGCCGACCAGCAGGACCGTCTGGACCACGCCGTTGACCGCCGAGGTGAGCCCCACGGCCGATGCGGCACCGCCGAGCGGTATGCCCTCGCGCTGGAGGTAGCGGGTGCGCAGCGCCATCCCGCCGGCGTTGGCGGGGGTGAACCGGTTGAGGAACGACTGGGCGAACATCACCTGCGTGGTCCGGCCCAGCGCCAGCCGGTCGGGCACCGCCCCCATGAGGGTGAAGGCGCCGGCGACGTACTGGAGCACCATCAGGACCAGGAGCCAGGGGAGCAGCTCCCAGCGGGCGTCGCGCAGGGTCGACCAGATGTCGCCGGCGTCCGACGCCAGGCTGACGATGTAGTACCCGAGCACGGTGGCGCCGACGAGCGACACCGTGCCGGCGAGGCTGATCCGCTTGACGTCGGCCAGATCCGGGGCGGGCTCGCCCGTGACCCGCTCGACCTCGTCGCGGACCTCGCCGATGGTGCCGGCCTGGCCCGCCGCCGACCGGGTGCGGGGTTGCAGGACGACCGGCTGGAGCAGCGGCAGGACGCGGACGAGGTCGTCGTCGCCGACGACGGCGCGGGCGGCCGCCACCGCGGGGCCGGCCCCGACCCGGAGCGCGGTCTCGACGAGGAGCTGCACCACGTCGGCATCCCGCGCCTGCTGCGGCGCGTCGATCTCGGCGGTGCGGAAGCCCACCACCGTGGGCCCGTCGGCCCCGAGCCGGATCCGGTCGCCGCGCAGCTGGCGGTGGGCGATGCCCCGCTCGTGGAGACGGTGCACCTGCGCCCAGACGTCCTCCAGGACCGCAGGGGTCAGGAGGTCGCCGTCGGCCTCGTCGAGCCCGGGCCCGTCGATCCACGGCTCGACCAGGACCACAGCGCTCGCCGGCGTGCGGGCCAGACCGAGCGGGCGGGGCACCCGCACGCCGGCGGCGTCGGCCAGCGAGGCGGCGACCGTGGCCCGGTCGGCGAGGCGGGACCCGCGGGGGAGGGGGAGGGGGTCGCCCAGCCCACGCACCTGGAGCCACCGCCACACCGTGAGCAGGGCGTCGGTGTCGCGGTCGTCGCGACCGATGACCACGGCGCGCAGGTGGGTGCCGTCGTCCGTGCGCGCCGAGAAGACGACGGACCGCTGCTCCGATGTCCCGGCCGGCTCGATGGTGGCGGGCTCGAGCCCGCAGCGGGTCAGGGCCTGGCGGACCTCGAGCAGCTCGATCGGCCGGCGCCAGGCCCCGAAGGCGACCAGGACGGCCGAGCCGGCGGTGGCCCCGACGGCGACGACGAGGGCGACGGTCACCGGGTCGACCGCGGCGGCGCCCACGCGCAGGACCACGCCGATCGCGACGAGGGCGTACACCGTCCGCCGCCAGGGGCGGGTGATCGACGGGGCCGCGGCGGTGGCGACGGCGGTCAGCGCGGCCAGGTAGGCACCGGAGGAGTACTCGGCCCCGGTGAGCCAGGAGGTCGCCACGTCGTCGGCCGACTCGACGACCTGGGCCACGAGGACCATGAGGCCGACGCCGCCGGCCGCGGCGATCACGAGCGTCCCGAGGAGCCGCCACCGCCGCGCCCACGCCAGCCCCACGGCCGCGACGAGGGGGATCCCGATCGCCGCCACCTGGAAGGTGCCGTTCAGGATGTCGGCGGCCACGGGGGGGAGGCGGTCGACGACGTCGAGCGTGTCGCGGCCCAGTCGTCGGAGCCCGCCCGGCTCGACGGTCTGGAGGACGCCGAGGAGGACGGCCACCACGGCGGCCACGATCAGGTGGGCGACGTCCGCGGGGTGGCGGTGCCAGGTGGCCGGCGCGGCCGGCGGGTCGGGCCCGCCGGCGGGGACGGCCTCGTCGGTGAGAGCCGGGGCGGGAGCTCTCGCCATGGGCGAATCCTGCCTCATCCTGCGTCCCCCGGCTCACCCACCACGGGTGAGCCCCGTGTCGCGGCTGTGGTGGCGCGCTCGGTCGATCCGGCGCGACCGGTGACAACCAGGTCGACGTTCTTGGTTGTCAGAGGTCGCGTTCTGGTGCGGTCGAGGGATCGTCGGTCGAGTGTCGACCCCCGGTGCGGGCGCCGTCGCCTGCGAACGGTGAGCCCGCGGTTCCTCAGCCGGCGGGGGCGGGTTCGAGGCGGCGGAGGAGGTCGGCCAGGTAGGGCGACGGCTCCTCGGCCCCGAGTCGCCGCAGGTCGGCGCCGACCTCGTCGCGGTGCTCCAGGAAGACGGTGACGTAGCGGTCGTGCTCCCCCCGGCGGACGGCGTGGCGCAGGGCCCGCCGGGACTCGGTGGCGTCGCGGGCGCACCGGGAGCGGAGGAGGTCGGCCTCGATCCGTTGGCCGTGGGACGCCGCCGGGGCCAGGTCGGGGCCCAGCCGGTCGGCCGCCGCTGCCTCGTCCCCGGACCGGAGGTCGCACCAGGCCCTGAGGATGGTGGTGGCGGGATCGCCGTCGGGGCGCATCCCGTCGACCAGCTCGCAGGCGTCGTCCTGGTCGCCCGACACGAGGAACAGCCGGGCCTCGGCGTGGTCGATCCAGCGTCGCAGGCGGGGCGGCAGGCGCTGGCCGTGGAGCGGGCGCCGGGCCCGTTCGAGGACGGCGATGCCGTCGGCCGTCTCGCCCAGGTGGGCCCGCGCCCGGGCCAGGGCCGTCGCCGTCCGCACGCAGAGGTGCTGGAGGCCGGCGTCGCGGGCCGACCGCTCGGCGACGACGAGGGAGGCGACGGCCTCACCCACCTCGCCCCGCTCGAGCAGGGCGCTGCCGAGCACCCAGTGGCTGCGCACCGTGCGCGACCCCTCGGGCTCCTGGTGGGCGCCGGCCAGGGACGTCCCGGCCAGCCGCACGGCCTCGCCCAGCCGGCCCTCGAGCAGGGCGAGGCAGGCCCACGCCTCGGCCAGCGCCTCGTCGGCCTCGTCGACGGCGCCGAAGGTCTGGTCGGCGTACCGCCGGCGGGCCTCGTCGCACCGGCCCAGCTGGCCCATGACGTCGATCAGCGCCACTGCCGTGTCC
>DASVEC010000660.1:0-4744 GCA_036380755.1 Iamia sp.
CTGATCGTCGTGCTCGACGACGGCCGCATCGTCGAGCGGGGCCGCCACGCCTCGCTGCTCGCCGCCGGTGGCCTCTACGCCGACCTCTACCGCGCCCTGCTGCGGGGCGAGGCGCCCTCGTCGCCGGCCACGGCGATGTTCCTGCCCGACGAGCCGGTCGACCCGGCCGAGCCTCAGCCCTCCAGGGGGTAGGCCCGCACCTCGTCGGCGGTGGTCACGACGAGGTGGGCCGCACCCGCCGCCGCCTGCCGCACGTCGCCCTCCTCGAGGAGCACGGCTCGCCCGAGGTCGGCGGTGTCGGCCACCACCACGCCGTCGGCGCCCCAGGCCACGAGGGTGCCGTCGTCCAGCACCTGCAGGTCATGGCCGTCGAGGTCGAGGGTGGGTCCGGGCGTTCCGTCGGCGCCCGTCTGCACCACCGCCTCGCCGTTGACGAGGACCACGACGTCCTCCCCCGCCGGTCCGGTCGGCAGCTCGGGACCGCACAGGTGGCACCACATCTCCCAGAGCACCGAGAGGTCACCGTCGGCCTGGAACCCGCGGGCCCCGTCGGGGGCGCCGACGACCACGGTGCCGGCCACGACGCCCAGGACGGTCACCCGGCCGTGGGTGATCGGGTCCTCGGTCGTCCGCACGGCGATCGTCCGGGAGCCGATCTCGGTGCCGGTCAGCACGTCGAGCAGGTGGAGCTCGCCGCTGTCGATGTAGGCCACGGACCGGTCGTCGCAGTGCACCTGCTGGAACGCGTCGAGGGGCGTCAGCACCGGCACCGACCAGCGCTCGACGCCGTCGGGCACCCCCACCGCGGTGAGCCGACCGTCCTGGCGGACGAGGGCCAGCCCGGCCGCGCCACAGGGGTGGATGTAGAGCCCGGCCGGGGTGCCCTCGCGAGCCAGGACGACCTGGCCGGTGGCGGCGTCGAGGACCGACATCGAGCCTCGCTCCTCGATCTCGGCTCCGACCAGCCGGTCGAGCAGGACGTGGTCGCGACCGATGGCCTCGACGAACGACCCCGGCGCCCGCCACCGCTCGACCCCGGTGACCGGGTCGAGCGCCACCGTCAGCCAGTCGGGCCCGACCCCGAGGACCAGGACCGTGGACGGCAGCCGCCGCACCAGGAACGCGCCCTCGGGGAAGGACGCCTCCCACACCACCGACCCGTCGGCCAGGGCGCGGGCCTGGACGACGGAGCCGTCGCCCGCCCCGGCCAGCACGTAGGCCCGCTCGTCGTCGGTGGCCACCGGGCAGATCGGCGCGCTCCCCTCGTCGGGTGCGGGGCGACACGCCACCGACGCCGTCCAGGCCGGCTCCCCCAGCACCGCGTCGGTGGTCGCCGGGACGGTCGTGGGGCGATCGCCGGCGCGGTCGGGCGCGGGATCGTCGTCGTCGCCGAGGAGCACGAGGGACGCCACCGCGGCGCCGGCCACGGCGAGGAGGGCGCCGGCCAGGACGAGCGGCCGGCGGCCACGCGTCGGAGCGCCGGGGCCGTCGGGCGTGTCGGACGTGTCCGCGGCGAGGATGGCGTCGAGATCGGGCCGGGGCGCCGGGGGCGCGGTGGCGCTGGCCTCGCGGCCCCACACCGCCTCGAGCGCGGCGACGTCGTGATCCGGGTCTCGGGCCCTCCCGGGGGACATGCCCTCGTCCTACTCCGCTACCCCAGGGCGCGTCGCACCGGACCGCTGCGGAGCAGGCCGTCGGCCAGCTCGAGGGTCCGGGCCCACGCCGCCCGGGCCACGGCGGTGAGGGCGGCGGCGGCCAGGGCGGAGCCGACGGCCAGGGCGATGACGAGCGGCACCGCCAGCGGGTGGAGCACGCCGACGATGCCGTCGACCGTGGCGTGGGGACGGGTGACGACGTGCCAGGAGTGCAGCCGGGGGATGCGGCCCAGCACCACGCCGAAGCCGCACGCCAGGTGGATCGCGGTCCGGATCGCCAGCCGCCGCCGGGCCAGGCGGGGCGAGCGGGCGATGGCCCGGTCGACCTCGACGAGCGCCACCGAGTAGCAGCCCACGCCCCAGAGCACGAGGAGGGCGAGCACACCGGCCGGGACCATGTCCGACACCCGCGTCCCCGGGTTGCGCTCCAGCATCCCGCGGAGGTGGATCAGGTCGGTGATCACGTAGGGGGCGTTGGGCAGGAACAGCAGGAAGGCGCCCACGCCGGCCCACCACCCAGCCGAGCGCCGGCGGGGGCGGTGGAAGAGAGCCACGGCCAGCACCGCCGGGATGGTGGCGAGGGTGGAGTTGAAGACCAGCCACGGCCCCGACCCGAGGGCCAGGCCTCGCACCAGCTCGACGTACCGATCCACCAGGTCGATCATGGGGGCATCGTCGCAGGCCCAGGGCCTCCGCAGACCGCGCCCTAGGTTGGTCCCGTGCAGGACGCGCTGTTCGGCGACGAAGAGGTGGTCGACCCCACCTGGACGGTCGCCGACCTGTCGAAGGCCATCGGGTCCGTCCTCGAGCAGGCGTTCCCGGGCGAGATCTGGGTCCGGGGCGAGATCCGGGAGCTGCCCCCACCCGGCGACGGCCGCCGGGCCCGGCCCCACCTCTACTTCGACCTCATCGAGCCGGCCCCGCCGGGGCAGCGACCCCGCGCCGTCCTGCCCGTCGTCCTCTGGAGCACGGACCGGCGCCGGGTGAACGCCGACCTGCGCCGCTCCGGTGTCCGGGTCAGCGCCATGGACAACGGCGTCGACGTCCGCATCCGGGGCCGGATCCGCTGGTGGGCTCCCGGCGGGCGGCCACAGCTCCAGATGACGGGGATCGACCCCGACTACACGCTCGGCCGGCTGGCCGCCGACCGGGCCGCGGTGCTCGCCGCCCTCGCCGCCGACGACCTCCTCGACCGCAACGCCCGTCTGCCCCTTCCCCCCGTGCCCACCCGCATCGGCCTGGTCACCAGCCTCGGCAGCGCGGCCCAGGCCGACGTCCGCCGCGTCCTCGAGGCCGCCGGGCTGGCGCACCTGCTGGTCGAGGCCGACGCCCGGACGCAGGGACCGGCCGCCGTCGAGACCGTCCCGCTCGCCCTCGCCGCCGCCGTCGAGGCCGGGGCCGAGCTCGTCCTGCTGGTGCGCGGTGGCGGCTCGCGGGTCGAGCTGGCCGCCTTCGACAACGAGGCGATCGCCCGGGCCGTGGCCGCCTGCCCCGTGCCCGTCGTGACCGGGATCGGCCACGAGGTCGACGAGAGCGTGGCCGACCGCGTCGCCCACACCGCCTGCGCCACGCCGACGGCCGCCGCCGCCATCGTCGTGGCCTCGGTCGCCGCGGCGCGGGACCGCACCGAGGCCCTGTGGGCCGAGATCGGCGCCGCGTCCCGCCGGGCCGTGCGGGCCGAGGGCGAGCGCCTCGCCGGGCGGGGCCGCCACATCGCCACCCACACCGGCGGCGCCCTGCGCACCGCCGAGGCCGGGCACCGGTCGCTGTCGGCCCGCCTCCGCCAGCGCGGCCCGGCCGGGCTGGCCCGCGCCACCGCCCGGCTCGACGCCCTGGGCACCAGCCTCGGTCGGGGGGCGCGGCGCGACCTGGGCGAGTCCGACCGGCGGGTGACCGCCGCCGCGGCCCGGCTGGCGCGACGACCGGGCCCGCTGCTCGACCGGGTCGGCCGCGACCTCGTCGGCGTCGAGGCCCGCGTGCGCGCCGTCGACCCCGCCCTCGCCCTGGCCCGGGGCTGGTCGATCACCTACCGCGCCGACGGCACCCTCGTCCGATCCGTCGCCGATGTCGCCGCCGGTGACGACCTCGTCACCCACCTCGCCGACGGTGAGGTCCGCTCCACGGTCTCCGATGAGGGAGGATCACCCGATGCCTGACGCCGCCGCGCCCGACGCCGGACCCGACCCCGTCGGCTACGCCGAGGCCATGGCCGAGCTGGAGGCCATCCTGGCCGAGATCGAGGACGAGGCCGTCGACGTCGACGTGCTGGCCCGCAAGGTCGCCCGGGCCGCCCACCTCGTCCGCTGGTGCCGGGGCCGCATCGACGGCGCCCGCGTCGACGTCGAGCGCATCATCGCCGACCTCGACCCGGACCAGCCCTCCTCCGACTAGTCGGAAGCGAGGGGGCCGTCGAGGGCCTCGTCGCCGTAGAGCATCCTCGCCATGGAGTCCAGGTCGGGGCCGCGGCGGACGTGCATGCCACCGTCGACCGAGAGGGCCACGCCGGTGACCCAACCCGACTCGGGGCCACACAGGAACCGGACGGCCTGGGCGATGTCGTCGACGTGGCCGACGCGGGAGATCGGCATCTGGGCGAGGTAGTCGTCGACCACGCCCGGGGCGTTGATCAGATGGTCGCCGAGATCGGTCTGCACCAGGCCCGGGCGCACCGAGCAGACCCGGATGCCCTGACGGCCGAGCTCGTCGGCGGCCACCTCGACGAGCATGTCGATGCCGGCCTTGCTGGCGCAGTACGGGCCCATCCACCGGTGGCTGCTCAGCCCCGCGATCGACGAGATGGCGACGATCGACCCACCCCGGCCGGTGGCGATCATGGCGCCGGCGGCGTGCTTGATGGCGAGGAAGGAACCGGTGAGGTTGCTCTCGACGACGCGGTTCCACTCCTCCAGGGGCAGCGCCGTGATCGGGCCCAACGTGCCGGTGCCGGCAGAGAGCACGGCCATGTCCAGGCCGATGCCCTCCGACGCGGTGGCCACCGCCGCGGCCACTTGCGCCTCGTCGGCGACGTCGGCCGAGGCCCAGCGGACCTCGGCCCCGGCGGGCGCGTCGGCCCCGATCTCGCCGGCCGC
>DASVEC010000661.1:0-4948 GCA_036380755.1 Iamia sp.
GCTCGGCCGTCACGGTGGTCAACGCCGCCCGCAACGACCTCGCCGTCGACGTCGACGGGCTCGAGGCCCACTTCCAGCAGATCACCCGGGC
Organism: Iamia sp.; assembly: GCA_036380755.1. Classification (GTDB taxonomy): domain Bacteria; phylum Actinomycetota; class Acidimicrobiia; order Acidimicrobiales; family Iamiaceae; genus Iamia. The sequence goes on from DASVEC010000661.1 coordinate 92, forward strand.
GGTCGTGCGGATCCCCTACGACCCGGTGCTCGCGGCGGGTGGCATCGACGGCCTCGATCGGCTCGACCGCACCACCCAGGACGCCTACCTCGCCCTCGCCGCCGCCGTCTGCGGCGGCTTCGGGCGAGACGGCGTCTGAGCCCAACGCGCACGATCAGCGAGCGCGATCGAAGGCGGAGGAGCCCGGCCCGGCGCAGCCGCTGGGGGGTCTGGGGGGTCTCCCCCCAGACGAAGAGGCGTGGCGGCGAGGAACGAGCCGTCCGCCTCTGGGAGGACCTTCAGCCCCGAGCGCAGCGAGGGACGAGCAGTTCGAAGGAACGGAGTGAGCGCCAGCGAACGAGTGACTGAGACCCGTCTACGAGGCGCCGAAGCGCTGGCGGTACTCGGCGGACTGGATGAAGTTGGCGACCATGCCGGCAGTGACGAAGTTGCCCCCGGCGTCGGCCAGCTTGTCGAGCCAGAACTCGTAGCCGGCGGTGTCGGCGTCGCGCCGCAGGTAACCGAAGTACTGAGCCAGGACGAAGGCCCGGGACTTCTCGGCGGCGACGAAGGCGGCGTTCACGGTGATGTTCCGCAGGGCCTGCGCCCGGGTCAGAGTGGCGCCGTTCAGCCCGTTGACCAGGGCGTTGCGCTGGCTGGCGGTGAAGGTCACGCCGGTGTTGGCGATGAGGGCGTCGACGTACTGGGCGTTGGTCAGCGGGAGGTAGCGGGCGACGAACTCCGGGCGGGAGACGTAGTGGTCGAAGTAGGCCGGCTCGCCGTAGGTCCGGTAGATGGACGTGTCGACCACGTACTCGCCGTAGAGCGGGTTGCGACCGTTGGCGGCCCGGCTGGTCCGGAACACGGCGGCGGCGGCGTTCTGGTACTCGGCCGAGAGGAAGAAGCTGCCGCTCGACTTGGCCCGCTCGGCGGCCCGGCATGCAGTGTTGCCCCCGCAGGCGTTGATGCGGTTGACCCAGTAGGTGAGGCCGGCCGGCTCGGGCTGGCGACCCAGGAAGTCGAGGTACTGCTGGCGGACGAAGAACGTGGTGTCGTCGATCGGGTTCGCAGTCGGGGCCACGGCGTCGTTGTCGACGATGGTGAGCGTGGACGTGTTGGGGGTGCCGATCCCGAGGCCGGGCCCGGTCGGGTTGCTGATCATCAGGTCGATGGTCTCGTTGCCCTCGACGAACAGGTCGTTGACCGGGAGCACCCTGAACGTGCGACTCGTCTGGCCCTCCTCGAACACGAGGAGCCCGGCCGCGGTCTCGTAGTCCGACTTCTGGCTGGCGTGCCCGGGCTGCGACTGGTCCCACGTGGCGTAGCGGACGGTGGCGGGCCCGGAGACGTCGCCGCTGCGCGTGACCGTGACGTTGATGCCAGTCGACCCCTCGCTGATGGCGAAGTCGTCGGTGGCGAACTGGATGAGCGACGTGGCCGACGACGTCGTGGGGTTCAGGGATCCGAGGAGGCCGTGCTCCTCCTCGCCCAGCCCGGCGGCGAAGTAGAGGGTGTCGGTCGCACCGCCCGGGCCGCCGTTGCCGAAGCGCAGGCCGAACAGCTCGTCGATCACGATGCCGTTGCCGCTCTCGTCCTGGAGCGTGCCGAGGAAGGCGCCGGTGGTGGGGTTGTAGGAGTGGATGCTGGGGTTGCCGTCGCCGTTGTTGCCGATCAGCAGCGAGCCACCGAAGATCCCGAACGTCGCCGGAGCCTTGACGATGCCCCACGGGCTGTTGAGGGCGCCGTTGTTGATGCCGAAGGTGAGGTCGCGGACGCCGTTGGCGTTGAACCGGCGGACGAAGCCGTTGCCGACGCCGTCCTCGGGCAGCCCGCCGGTCCCGACCTTGGCGTAGCTCACGATGAGGCTGCCGTCGACGTTCTGGATGTTGTACGGGTGGTACGTGTTGCCCATCGTCGTCGGGATGGTGGGGTCGGCGAAGGGGAACGAGACCGCGGGCTGGAGGGCGTAGTTCTCGTCGAAGACGTCGATCGTGCCGTTGGCGAAGTCGGCGGCGTACAGGAAGTCGTTGACGCCGTTGTTGGCCTGGGCCGCGCCGGTGTAGACGTGCCCCGGGTGGCTGGCCGCGATCGACGCAGTGTTGCCGCTCGCCCAGGCCAGGACGTTGCCGGTGATGGAGACGCCGAGGAAGAGGGATCCCGTCGTCGTGGAGGGGACGTCGAAGCCGTCGGAGCCGTTGGCCACGATGCCGGTGGGCAGCCCGCCCAGGAGGTTGATCCGGGCCTGCGTGGCGTGGCGCACGAGGCCGCCCCCGCCCGTGCCGACGTACTGGCCCGCGGTGTTCGTCCCGTCGTTGGCCACCCACAGCGGGCTGCCGGCGTCGTTGGACGCGAGCCCCCACGGGTTGATCATCACGGGGTCGATGATCTCGGCCACCCCGCCCAGGTCGGAGGCCAGGTTCACCTGCCGGTAGGCCGACCCCGGGGCGATGATCGGGATGGCCGCGGCCGGACCCGCGGGCGCGGTCACGACGGCGGAGGCCGCCAGGAGCGCGAGTGCCAGCGCGGCGACGAGCCGCTGCGGACGGAGGGGACGAGCCATGAGGACCTCCAGCGCAGGTGTGCCCTGCGGGGCCCGCCCGGGGTCCCATCTGCACCTGCCGCCGGGCACACTACGCCTCGGACAGCGTTGGCGCGAGTGCTGTCGGTCAGGCCGACACCGACCCCCGTGCCGTAAGCGTGACCAGGGGGATCGTGCGGCCGACGGCGTCGGCGTCGCGCCGGTACCGGGCGAAGGCCGGGAACACGTCGTCGGCGAGCGCCCACAGCCGCTCCCGCTCGCTCGGATCGTCGACGACCGTCGCCCGCACCGGCCGCCCGCCGAGGAGCACGTCCGGGTCGGCACAGAGGTTGTGGAACCAGGCCGGGTGGCGGGGGTCGCCGGCGTTGGAGGCGACGATCACCGTCCGGTCGCCGTCGGCGACGGTGATGACGGCGTTCCGCCGTCGCGCCCCGGTGCGGGCGCCCCGGGTCTCGAGGACGGCGGTCGGGAAGACGAGGGTCGAGGCCAGACGCCCGCCCGTCAGCCGCAGCAGCACCGGGTCGAGCCGCCAGGACACGTGGCGGGAGAGGAACCGGGCGACCCGGGTGGTGGCGAAGGCGGCGTACCACCGCTTGATGCGACCGGGACCGCCGCTCACGACGGCCTCCGGAGGTGCCACACGAGCAGGAACGGGAGGCCCTCGTAGGCCTGGACGACGGCCTCGGGGACGAACGGGTGGGCGAGATGGCCGGCCAGCGTCTCGGCGTCGTGGACCGGCTCGACGCAGTCGACGACCTCCAGCCCGGCGGCGCGGATCGCCCGCACGTAGCGGCTGATCGGGTGGTGGAGGTTGCGCACATGGGCGAGCCCGCCCTCGTGGGGGAAGGCGGCGGTGCCCCCGATCAACACCGACACCGGGTGGATGTCGGCGAGGACCACGGTGCCGCCGGGGCGCACGACCCGGGCCAGCTCGGCGACGGCCGCCGCCAGGTCGGGCACGTGGGTGAGGGCGAGCGAGCAGACGGCGAGGTCGACGGCGTCGTCGGCGAGCGGCAGGTCGAGCACGTCGCCCTGCTCGAACCGGACGTCCGGGGCCTTGGCCCGGGCCACCTCGAGCATCTCGTGGGTGGCGTCGACCCCCACGACGTCCCAGCCGCCCTCGGAGAGGTGGGCGGCGTGGCGACCCGTCCCGCAGCAGGCGTCGAGGGCCCGCCCGACCGGCAGGGCGCCGACGATCCCGTGGACGACGGGCTCCTCCTCGGCGATGGCGGGGTTGGGCCCGTCGTAGCTCGGGGCCCAGGCCGCGTAGCCGGTGGCCACGGTGTGCTCGACCACGGGGATGACGATGTCGTTGGGCGGCTCGTCGAGCCGAGCCGCGATCGCCTGCACCTGCTCGACCCGCGGCCGGGCCCGGGCCGGGTCGGTGAGGACGTGGCGCATGGCCGCCAGCCCCGACACCGCCACGAAGAACTCGCCGCTGGTGAACGTCTCCGGTGCGCCCTCGCCCATGGCCGGACGGTACCGGTCAGGGGCGAGCGGCGTCGTCGGGGATCGGGAGGGTGAGGCGGACCTCGGTGCCGCGGCCGGGGGCCGACCGGATCCGCACCCGCCCGCCCACCTCGGTGACCCGGCCCCGGATCGAGCGGCCCAGGCCCACGCCCTCGACCACCTCGTCGACGTCGAAGCCCGAGCCGTCGTCGTTCACCGAGATCTGGACCCCCTCGTCGTCGGGGTCGACGAACACCACGGCCCGGGTGGCGGCACCGTGCTTGGCCGCGTTGGTCAGCGCCTCGCCGACGGCCCCGGCCACGGCCCGCACGAGGTCGTCGGCCAGTACGCCGGGGTCGTCGACCGCGGTCACCTCGACGTCGAGGCCGTGGCGGGCGGTGGCCGTGGCGGCGACGTGGCGGAGCTCGGCCAGGAGGCTCCCCGGCGGCCGGTCGTACCCGAAGAGGAACTCCCGCAGCTCGCGCTCCTGCGTGCGGGCCAGGGTGGCGAGCTCGGAGTCGGTCGAGCGCCGCTGGACCACGGCCAGGGTCTGGAGGACGCCGTCGTGCAGGGTCCGGGCGACCTCCTCCCGTGCCCGGGCGGCGGCGATCTCGTCGGTGGCCAGCTGGAGCCTCCGCATCACCAGCCCGGCGGCGCCACCGGCGAGGGCGTAGAGGAACGTGGTCGACAGGAGCGAGAGGAGGCCGGGCGGGCCCATCAGGTCGAGGTGGGTGCCGCCCCACCGGCCCAGCCCGATCACGGTGCCGGCGGCGATCCCGACGTACGGCCCCCCGGCGATCCCGGCCGCCAGCGCCCCCGAGATGGGCCACGCCGACCCCAGCGAGACGCGGTGCTGGCCGCCGTAGACCCAGCCATCGGCCACCAGCAGG
>DASVEC010000662.1:0-6639 GCA_036380755.1 Iamia sp.
GGGCCCATCGAAGAAGCGCTGGCCTACAAGGCCAAAGTCGGCAACAAGATGGACTGGTACTCGTCGTCGGAGAGCTCGTTCGGCGCCGACGTGGGTGCGCCGCCCGGCGCGGGCTTCGCGATGAACGTGTTCCTCCGCGACGGCGACACGGTGTACCGCACCTGGCACACCGACGGCCGTGGCACCGAGCAGCTCAGCTACACCTTTGCGCTGGTCGACATCTTGCCGTGGGGTCGCCAGGAGGAGTGGCAGGACTCTCCCGAGGGTTGGCCGCAGTCGCCCACCTACTCGAAGTGGCTCGACTCCCCCGACGTCGCCCGGCTGTACGGACCGAACGGAGACGCGTCGTGAGGCCGCGGGCGTCGGCCTGAGGACAGCGCGGCGAGGACGGCTCCGGCGAGCACCGCGCCGGCGAGGCTGAGGGTGGCGAAGCCGAGGCTGCCGACGACGATCCCCGCGACCGTGCCGCCGGCACCACCGGCGAGGCCCATCGTCATGTCGGCCACCCCCTGGGTGCGGGCTCGGTCCTCGGGCGCCGTCGCTTCGATCAGCAGGGCGGCACCGCTGATGGTGGCCATGCTCCAGCCGAGGCCGAGCAGGGTGAGCGCCACACCGATCACGGCGTGGTTGTGGCCGGGAGCGGCCGCCAGCACCGCGGAGGCGACGATCATCGCCGTGCCGGCCTGCGCCGTCGGGAGCGAGCCGCGGCGGTCGGCCATCGATCCGACGAGCGGCGCGAACCCGAACATCCCGGCGACGTGGACGGACATCACCAGGCCGACCATCTCGAGCGAGCCGCCGTGGTCGCGCAGGTGCAGCGGCGTCATCGTCATCACCGCCACCATGACGCAGTTGGCCGTCGCCATGGCCACGAGTCCGGACCTCGCGGCGCGGTCGTGCACCAGGAGCCGGAGGTCCCCGATTGCGGATCGTCGCGATGCAGGTGCTCCCGCGGTCTCGAGACCTCCGGCGACGACGAGCGGATCGGGTCGCAGGAGCAGCCCGACGACCGCGGCCGCCACCGCGAACCAGACGAAGGCGACCAGGAAGGGACCGGCCAGGGAGGGCAGGTCGAGCCCCTCGGCGAGCCGGCCCGCGGGACCGAGCGCGTTCGGACCGGCGACCGCTCCGATCGTGGTCGCCCACACCACGGTGGAGATGGCCCGCGCCCGATGCTCCGGCGCGGCCAGGTCGGCCCCCGCATAGCGAGCGAGCAGGTTGGCGGCGGTGCCCGATCCGAGCAGGACCATCCCGGCGAGCAGCAGCGGGAACGACTCGATCTCGGCCGCGATCACGGCCGCCGCGGCACCGGTCGTCGCCGTGACGTAGCCACCGACGAGCCCGGGACGTCGCCCGCGCCGTGCCATCAGCCGCGACAGGGGGACCGCGGCGAAAGCCGAGCCGAAGATCAGCGCCGCGAACGCCAGACCGGCCAGCGTGTCGTCCCCGCCGAGGATCTCCTTGGCCAGCAAGGGCGACACCGCGGCGCCGATGCCGATGGCAGCACCGCCCAGGATCTGGGCGGCGACCAGTACCCGGACGGTCCGCCGTTGGAGCCGCTCCCGGTCCGGATGCTCAGAGCGGCAGCGGGCCATCGCGGAGCACGCCCCTCACCCGGTCGAGCGTGACCGCCTCGGGGTCGATCTCCGGGAGCCACCACGTGGCGCCCGCCGCCACGTACGGCGCCGGATCGGCACCGACGGGGGGGCTGGCGACGACGTCGAGGGGAGTGGCGCTCTCCTGACGCAGGTCGGTGACCGTGGCGACGACCTCGGCGAGCTGGTCGGGGTGCTCGAGGTTGACCGGGAAGAACCCGTCGCACCGGGCGGCTCGCCGCATCGGCTTGACCTTGCCGGGGAAGCCGGCGACCCAGACCGGGATGCCGGGCCGCTGCACCGGCCGGGGGAGCAGCTCGAGGGCGTCGACGGAGTAGTGGTCGCCGTGGTGGGTGACCGGCTCACCGCTCCAGGCGGTGGTGAGGATGGCCAGGGCCTCGTCGAGCATCTGGCCTCGGGCCCGGTCGTCGAGCTGCTCCCCGGTCTTCGAGAGCTCACCCGCGAACCGGTCGCTGCCGATGCCGACCCCGAGGGTGAGGCGGCCCCGGCTGAGCAGGTCGAGGGCCACGCTCTCCCGGGTGACCTTGACGGGACGCCGGCGCGGCAACGGCATCACCATGGGGCCGAGCCGCACCCGCTCGGTGGCCATGGCGATGGCGGCCAGCGTCATCCACGGGTCGCCCGCCTGGCGCACCGGGGCCCGCCAGCGGATGTGGTCCCACACGAACACGCCGTGCCAGCCGGCCTCCTCGGCCTCGGCGGCCACCCGCGCCACCGCCCGCGGGTCGGCGAGCTCGTCGAACAGCGGCAGCCACAGGGCCGATCTCATGACGCGGGTGTCCGCGTGTAGCTGTCGAGCAGGGTCGCCAGCTCGTGCGGCTGGCTCAGTGCGACGGCGTGGCTCGCGGCGATCTCGTCGGGGACGACTCCCAGCCGCTCGGACACCACCCGCCGCATGAACGGGGCGGGGAAGAACCGATCCTCCGTGCACAGCACGAACCTCGTCGGGACGGCGGGCAGGGAGTCGAGGGGCCACGGCGTGGCGTAGGCCGCCTCCGACTCGGACCGCTCCTTGCTCACCGCCTCCTCGGCCAGGGCGCGCGGGACGTCGTGGTAGAAGCCGACGAACGGGTCCGGGGACCCGGTCAGCCCGCCGTCGAGGCGAGCCTGCTCCTCGGCGGCCTGCCGGTAGCCGGTGTTGGTCCACCAGTCGCCCGGCGTCTCGCCGGGTGCGGGGACCATGGCGGCGACGAAGACGAGGACGTCGACGGGGAGCCGGCCGGCCACGAGGGCCGCCGTGAACCCGCCGTACGACTGGCCGACCACGACGAGGTCCCGCTTCTCGCCGATGGCCTCGATCACGGTGTCGGCGTAGTCGTGCAGGGTCGCGGTGTCGTCGTCGCAGGGCAGGTCGGGGGCGACGACGTCGTGGCCGTGCTGGCGCAGGACCGCCTCGACGAGGTGCCAGTACCACCCGACGTCGCCGCCGCCGTGGATCAGTGCAAAGGTCGCCATCGAACCGCTCTCTCGGTAGACTTGGTGTCGGGTCTATCTTTAGACTCGAGTCTAGGAGTTGTCAATGGCGATCGAGACCGGGCGTCGTGAGCGCAAGAAGCTGGAGACCAGGGAGCGCATCCTCGCCAGCGGCGTCGCCCTGTTCGCCGCCCAGGGCTATGACTCGACCACGATGGAGCAGATCGGCGAGCGGGCCGACGTGTCCCGGGCGACGGTGTTCAACTACTTCGCCCGCAAGGAGGACATCGTCTTCGAGTGGTTCGGGCGCATGCAGCTCGAGTTCGCGGCGGCCCTCGCCCAGGACGACCAGCAGGCGGTCGACTCGACGAGCCGGCTCCGCGACGCCTTCCGCGTCCTCGCCGACATGTACGAGGCCGACCCCGCGACCGGGCGGGCGATGGTGCGCGCCTGGCAGCGCGCCGGGGGCCCGCTGGTCGCCGAGAGGTCGGGCACACCGCAGTTCGTGGCCGACGCGGTGCGCGCCGGGCAACGGGCCGGCGACATCGCCGGCGACGTCGATCCCGATCGAGTCGCCCTCATCCTGTTCGACGTGTACCTCGGGGTCCTCTACCGGTGGGTCCTCGACGAGACGGGTCAGCTGGCCCTGGGCGAGCAGCTCACAGCCACGCTCGACATGATCCTCCCCGCCATCACCTCGCCGTGAAGCCGGGCAGGAGGGTGGCGATGAGGCCGTCGGCGTGCGCCTCGACCCAGGTGGGATCGGTCGGCTCACTGCCCGTGAGCAGCCTCGCCTCGGGCGCGTTCACGAACGGGAGCGACGCCGCGCCGACCAGCACGTAGTGCACGGAGTCGGACGAGATCGGGGCGGCGATGCCGGCCTCACGAAGCCGTTCCCAGATCGACGTGATCGCCAGGTGGAGCGGACGGACGTGGCGATCGACCAACCACCGGAGACGCTCGGTGTCGTCGGTCGCCTCGTGGACCAGGATGCGGTTCAGCTCGGGGTGGTCGGCGGCGAAGCGGACGAACCGGCGAACGCCCTCGGCGAAGTCTGCCGCCAACGCCGCCGGCTCCTGGGGGTCGTCGCCGGACGGGATCGGACCCACTGCCTCTCCGAGGAGGTGGAAGAGGTGATCGACGGCCGCCTCCCACAGCGCCTCCTTCGACGCGAAGTGGTAGTTGATCTGCGGCTGGTGGGCATCGACGCGCTGGGCGATCGAGCGGGTCGACGCCCCGTCGAAGCCCTTCGTGGCGAACTCCTGCAAGCCCGACTCGAGCAACAGCTGCCGGAGGTCGTCCCGGGTGCGTCGGGGTCGCCGACCGGATGTCATGGGCGCATCCTACGGGCCCTCCTCGATTCAGTTATCATTCGATAATATGAATCTGCTCCCGCTGTCATCGTCGCCGTTCGTCCCGCTGAAGGACCGCGACATGCTCCCGTCAGAGCGTCGTGCGTTCGTGCGCACCCACCGGACGTGCGTGTTCGGCTTCGGCCGCAAGGCCGACGGGCCGGCGATGTCGATCGTGTACTACGTCCCGACCGACACCGACGAGCTGCTCGTGTCGACGATGCACGATCGCGGCAAGGCCAAGGCCGTCAGGCGCAGCAGCAAGGTCAGCCTCTGCGTCCTCGACGAGCAGTGGCCGGCGACCTACCTCCAGGTGTACTGCGACGCCGTCGTCGACACCGATCCCCAGCTGATCGTCGACACGATGATGGCCGTCGGTGGTCGCATGTCCGGCGAGGCGCTCGGCGAGGATGCCCGGCCGTTCGTCGAGGCCATGGCCGAGGAGGAGGGCCGGATCGTGCTCCGCTGCACGCCCTACGAGACCTTCGCCACCCCTCCTCGCCACCTGAGCAGCAACGACCAGGAGGAGAAGCTGACGCACTGGTCGTCGGGAACGATCCCCTGGACGGCCGACGACCCGGCCTGAGGATCCTCCGAGGCCGATGTCGAGAACGCGGGGGTGGCTCCGTCCCTGGGGCACGAGCGGCCACGAGGGCCGTGTGGATGGAGAGGACGATGACCATGGAGACGAACGAGATCAGCGAGGTGCTGGACCGACCGCTCAGCCGGGAGCTGCTGGCCCGTGACCTGACCCGCCTGGCCTACGTCGCCAGGGACGGCACGCCCCGCAACGTCCCGATCGGGTTCAGCTGGAACGGCTCGGAGATCGTCATGTGCACGTCGACGAACGCCCCGAAGCTCCACGCTCTGCGCCAGAACCCGATGGTCGCCCTGACGATCGACACCGAGGTCCACCCGCCCACGATCCTGCTGATCCGGGGCCGGGCCGAGCTGGACGAGGTCGAGGGCATCCCCGACGAGTACCTCGAGATGAACGGCTCCTACGAGATGACGGCCGAGCAGCGGGTCGAGTGGGAGGCCGAGGTCCACTCGCTCTACGAGAGCATGGTCCGGATCGTCGTGACCCCGACGTGGGCCAAGCTGATCGACTTCGAGACGACCCTGCCGAGCGCGGTCGAGGAGCTGATCCACCAGCGGGCCGAACGTCAGACCGCCTGAGCGATCCGTAAGGTGGGCCGATGCTCAGGTCCGAGGGACGGGGGGTGCTGGTCGCCGTGGTGTTGGTGCTGGGGGCGTGCGGGGGGTCGGGCGACGATGGGGGCTCCTCCGAGGCGAGCACGAGCACGACCGAGGCGAGCACGACCACGACGACGGAGGCGGTCACGCCGCTCGAGGTCGACGTGGTCACCGAGACGTTCGTGGACACCTCACGGCCGACGGCCGAGGGCGCGGAGGACACACCGGCCCGGCCCGACCGCACGATCGTCACCCGCATCGCCCATCCCACGGGCGGCGGCCCGTACCCGCTGCTCGTCATGGCGCACGGGCTCACCGGCCATCCCGACGAGTACGCCGAGACCATCCCGATGTGGGCGGCCGAGGGCTTCGTCGTCGCCGCACCGGAGTTCCCGCTGACCAACCGGGACGTGCCCAACGCCCTGATGAACGCGGGCGACGTGGCCAACCAGCCGGGTGACGTCTCCTTCGTCATCGACGAGGTGCTGGAGGCCAACGACGATCCGTCCAGCCCGCTCCACGGCGTCGTCGACCCGGAGGCGATCGGCGTCGTCGGCCACAGCCTCGGGGGTGCGACCACGTGGGCGGTGTCGTTCAACACGGCGACGCGCGACGAGCGCATCGACTCGACGGTGATCTTCGCCGGCCTGACCATGCCGATGCCGGGCGGCGAGTTCGAGCTCGACTCGGGGCTCCCGCTCCTCGTGCTGCACGGCGACGCCGACGACCTCCCGCTCGACCTCGACCAGGCGGCCTACGAGCAGGCCGTGGCCCCCAAGTGGTTCGTCACCCTGCTGGGCGCCACGCACGTCCCGGCGTTCACCGACGCCGAGTCGCCCCACGACGACCTCGTCACCCGCACCGTGCTCGACTTCTGGCACGGCACGCTCGACGGCGACGCCGAGGCCCTCGACCGGGTCACCGACGACGCGACCGACCCCGAGCTCTCCATCGTCCAGCACGAGTAGCCGGTCAGGTGTCGATGACGGCGTCGAGGCTGGTGGTGCGGCCGAGGAGGGGGAGGGTCGAGGCGATTACGGCGAGCGAGGCGACCGTCCCCC
>DASVEC010000663.1:0-11819 GCA_036380755.1 Iamia sp.
ATGTGCGGGACCTGGGTGGAGCAGACCAGGACGTCCACCGGGCGAGTCTGGCACGGCCCCCTCGTGATCGAGTGCACACGCTCGCAGCGCCTAGGTTCACACGCCGTGGACGCCCGCCGCATCGCCCTCGTGCCCCCGCGCTACGGGCCCGAGGTCGTCGGCGGCGCCGAGGCCGTCATCCGGGAGGTCGCCCACGGGCTGGCCGATCGGGGCTGGTCGGTCGACGTGCTGACCACCACCGCCCGCGACCACTTCACGTGGGCCGACGCCGAGCCGGCCGGCACCAGCGTCGACCGCACCCCCGGTGGCGCCGAGGTGCGGATCACCCGGTTCCCCGTCGTGAAGGACACCTCCGGCGAGGAGCGGGCGCGGGTCGAGGCCATGCTGGCCGCCGGCGACATGCCCACGCTGGCCGAGCAGGAGGCGTGGATGAACGACGGGCCCCGGTGGCCCGAGCTGTTCCACCACGTGCTCGACACGGCCGACACCTACCGGGCCATCGTCGTGTCGCCCTACATGTTCTGGACGACGTTCGCGATCGCCGGCATCGCCCCCGAGCGCACCCTCCTACGGCCCTGCCTCCACGACGAGCCCTACGCCCGGATGGAGCTGTTCGAGCCCTTGTTCACCGGGTCGGCCGCGGTGTGGCTCCAGACCGAGCCGGAGCTCGAGCTCTACCGCCGCATCAGCACGCCCCCGGTCCAGACCCGCATCGTGGGCGAGGGCGTCGGGGTGCCCGAGGGCTACGACCCCGAGCGGATCCGCCGGGACCTGGGCCTCGGCGACACCCCCTTCGTCGTCTACGGCGGCCGGCGCGAGGGCGCCAAGGGCTGGGAGGGGCTCCTCCACGGCTTCGCCGAGGCCGTCCGCAAGGAGGACCTCGACCTCCACCTGGTGACCTACGGCGTCGGGCCCGTCGACCCACCCGCCGACGTCGCCGATCGGGTCCACGACCTGGGCTTCGTCGACGACCGCACCCGCGACGACGTCATCGCCGCCGCCACCGCCTACCTCCAGCCCTCGGCCCTGGAGAGCTTCTCCCGCACGATCATGGAGGCCTGGCTGGCGGGGACGCTCGTCATCGCCAACGGCGCCAGCGACGTGGTCCGCTGGCACGTCGACCGGGCCGGCGCCGGCCTCACCTACTCCGACCCGGCCGAGCTCGAGCAGGCCCTGCGGTTCGTCGCCGAGGCGCCCGACCAGGCCGCCGCCCTCGCCGCCCCCGGCCGCCAGTACGTGCTCGACAACTACACCTGGCCCGTCACCCTCGACGCCATGGAAGCGTCGTTGAACGAGTGGTTCCCCGGATGAGCGCGCCGGCCGTCAGGACAGAGCGGATCCTCGTCGTCACGCCCTACGCGCCGTGGCGGGACGGGATCGGGGCCTACGCCCTCCAGCAGGTGCGCCGCCTCCGCCGGGCCGGCCACCACGTCGAGGTGCTGTCGACCAAGCCGTCCGCCGCCCACCACCACGGCGACCTCCGGGGCCGGGCCGGGGCCCGTCTGCTCACCCGTCTGGGCCGCCGCTTCGATCGGGTGATCCTCCACTTCCACCCCGACGTCGTCTACCGCCTGCCCCCCACCGGCGGCAGCCGGATCGACACCGCCCTGGCCTACGGCGCCGCCTTCCGCGCCCTCCCCCACGTCGAGCTGCGACTCCACGAGATCGACCACAGCTGGGCCCACGAGGAGAAGACGGCCTGGGCCACCCGATGGATGCTCGCCGGGGCCGACCTCATCACGGTCCACTCCGAGGAGCAGCGCGACCAGCTCGTCGATGGCTTCCGGGTCCCCGCCGAGCGGGTCGTGCTGTTCGACCACGGCGTCGACTTCGAGCCCCGCACCACCGCCAACCGGGCCCAAGCGCGGGCCTCGCTGGGGCTGCCCGCCGACGAGCACGTCTTCCTCTGCATCGGCTTCGTCCAGCCCCACAAGGGGTTCGATCGGGCCGCCCGGGCCTTCACCGGCCTCGCCGCGGCACCCGGGCCCGAGCGGCCCGGCGCCGAAGGCGCACAGAGCGGGGTGAGGGCGCGCCTCGACATCGTCGGCTCGGTCCGGGTCACCGAGCAGCAGGCCCGCGAGCACGTCGCCGAGCTGAAGGCGATCGCCGCCCGCGAGCCGGGCATCCACCTCCACCTCGGGTTCGTGAGCGACGAGATGTTCGACCGGTGGATCGTCGCCGCCGACACCGTCGTCCTCCCCTACCGCCACATCTGGTCGTCCAGCGTGGCCGAGCGGGCCGCCCTGTTCGGCCGGCCCGTCATCGCCACCGACGTCGGCGGCCTCGGCCACCAGGTCGAGGCCACGGAGGGCTCGGTGCTCGTGGCCGACAACACCGGGCTGGCGCGGGCGATGGCCGCGGCCGTGGGTCGCACCGGCGCGGACGCCGTGCCCGAACCGTGGCCCGCCGACGGTGGGCGGGACCGCATCCAGTCCGAGATCGAGGCCCGGGCCACCGCGGCGCGGGGCGGGGCCGCGTCGGGCCGGACCTGGTCCACCGCCGCCGGCGAGCGGCCGGCCCTGTCGGCCCCGATCCGCCGCATCGGCGCCATCACCGCCCCCGCCCCCGTCTCCGCCCGCCCGGGCGTGAGCCTGGTCAAGCGGCTCATCCGGCGGACCATCTACTGGGAGATCGAGCCCATCAGCGACCAGGTCAACCGGCTCCAGCGGGCCACCGCCGACGCCCTCGACCAGGCCGAGGCCGACGCCGCCGCCCCCCGAGACCCCGAGGACCCGTGACCGAACCCGTCGAGACCGATGAGGTGGAGGCGCGGGACGACCGCATCTTTCCCGTCCGCTGGTGGCGGATGCTCCTGGAGGGCGTTCTCGCCGCCGGGGTCCCGTGGATCTGGGCCGTCTTCAACTACCGGCTCTGGGACATCTCGTGGCGGGTGCCGCTCAACTCGACCGACGACGCCCGCCTGATCACCAACCTGGTCAAGAACACCGCCGACCAGGGGTGGTGGACCACGAACCCCGACCTCGGCTACCCGGTCGGACAGCAGCTCTACGACTTCCCCCACGGCGGCGAGACGTGGCAGCTCGCCATCCTCCGGTTCCTGAGCGTGTTCACCAAGGACCCCGGGCTCCTGATGAACATCTACTTCTTCACCGGGATCGGGGTCGCCGCCCTGGCCGCCTACCTCGCCCTGCGTCACCTGCGCTTCGGCGTCGGCCCCGCCCTGGTCGCCTCGACCGCCCTGACCTGGCTCCCGTTCCGGCTGGGCCACAGCCAGTGGCACCTCTTCCGCACCTCGTTCTGGTGGGTCCCGCTGGCGATCGTCGTCGTGCTGTGGGTGATCCACTGGCGCGAGCGCTTCCTCGTCGATGCCGATCCCGAGCCCCGGGACGGTTGGCGCGCCACCCTGACGTGGACCATCCGTCACAACCTGCGGATCACGCGGGTCCTGCTGTTCGGCGTGATGGTCCTCGTCCTCGGCATGTCCGAGACCATGACCACGGCGTTCACCCTCACCCTGCTGGCCATCACCGGCCTCCTGGGTGCGCTGCGGCGCCGCGAGCCGATCACCCTCCTCGTCCACGGCCTGGCCATCGCCGCCATCGCCCTCGTGTTCTTCGTGGGCATGGCCTCGACCCTCCGGTTCATCGCCGCCAACGGCACCAACGCCGAGGCCGGGCGGCGGGAGGTCGTCGAGCAGGAGCACTACGGCCTGAAGATGAGCGACATGCTCCTCCCCGACCCGTCGCACCGGGGCACTCTGGGCGACTGGTCCCGCGAGGTCCGGGACAACTCGCGCGTGCCCAGCGAAGGCGGCCAGAGCATCGGCCTGCTCGGCGCGGCCGGGTTCGTGGGCGCCGTCATCCACGTGCTGACCCACGGATGGGGCGCGCGGCGGCGCGACCTGCGACCGATCCACGACCGGGAGTCGCTGCGCGACGACGTGTCGCTCCTGGCCATCGCCGGCTTCCTCATGGCCACCATCAGCGGGGGGGCGATCTTCCTCAGCCTGCTCGGGTTCAGCCAGGTCCGGGTCTGGAACCGGATGTCGCTGCTCATCGGCTTCTCGTCGCTGATCTACGCCCTGACCTGGCTCGAGGGTGGCTGGACCCGTCTGCGGGCGCGGATGGCCGTGACCCCGGCGCGCGACCGGCGCTGGATTCGGGCCGGCATCGGCACCGCCCTCACGGTCGTGCTGCTGGCCTTCGTGATGTGGGACGGGTCGCACGTCCAGTTCCGGCCGCCGGGCGGCAAGTTCGGCCTCGACTACGCGGCCAACGACGCCAAGTGGGTGGCCGACGCCGACTACGCCGCCCGCATCGACGAGGCCATGCCCGACGGCAGCGCCGTCTTCCAGTTCCCCATCATCCGCTTCCCCGAGGCCCCGCCCCCGGGCCAGATGCAGGACTACGACCACCTCCGGGCGTGGATCCACCTGCCCCCCGGCAAGCTCAAGTGGAGCTACGGCGCCATGAAGGGCCGGCCCGACGGCGACTGGCAGCTGAAGATCCGCGAGGTCATCGGCGAGGAGGGCTCGCTGGAGCTGCTGGTCGGCCTCGGGTTCGACGGCATCTGGCTCGACACCTGGGGCTACGACGACTACGGGCTCCGGGTCCGTCTCGCCTTCGACGAGGCCATCGACGACGACCCCATCCTCAGCGCCGACCAGCGCATCCGGTTCTACGACCTCACGCCGCTCAAGGAGGAGCTGGCGGCCGAGGGCAAGACCCAGGAGGTCCTGGAGGCCGAGGCCCTTCGCCAGCTCGGCGTCGAACCCGGCAGCTAGACGAGCTTTGAGCGTTTCTCCCTGCCAGGCAGGGCGAAACGCTCAAACCTCGCGGGGGCTAGCGGAGGTCGCCGTCGGCGGTGGCGTCGAGGTTGCGGCGGCGGCGCATGTTCACGACCAGCTCGCCGAGGAGGCCGAGGGACACCATCTGCACGGCCACGACGACGAGCAGCACCCCGGCCTGGAGCGCCGGTCGGGTGCCGATCTGGTGGTCGAGGATGCGCTCGATGCCCATCCAGGTGAGCAGCCCGACGCCGATCAGGCCGATGATGAACCCGATGCCGCCGAAGAGGTGGAACGGCCGGGCGGTGTAGGTCGTGAGGAACTTGACCGTCACCAGGTCGAGGAAGCCCCGCCAGAACCGGGCCCGGCCGAACTTCGAGCTGCCGTGGCGGCGCTCGTGGTGCTCGACGTCGAGCTCGCCGACCCGGAAGCCGTTCCACACGGCCAGCACCGGGATGTAGCGGTGCAGCTCGCCGTAGAGCTCGACCGACTCGGCCAGCTCGCGGCGCATCATCTTGAGGCCGCTGTTGAAGTCACGGCCGGGGACACCGGTGACCTTGGCGGTGGCGCCGTTGTACAGCTTGGAGGTCGTGCGCTTGACGAAGCGGTCGTTGCGGACCGACCGGCGCCCGGTGACCAGGTCGAGGTCGGCGTCGTCGAGGTGGGCCAGGAGACGGGGCAGCTCCTCCGGATCGTCCTGCCCGTCGGCGTCCATGAGGGCCAGGTTGTCCCCGTCGACCTGCTCGATCCCGATGGCGAGGGCGGCCGACTTGCCCGAGTTCCGCCGCAGCCGGATCGACCGCACGGTGGGGCTGCGGAGGTCGTTCATGACGCCGCGGGTGCCGTCGGTGCTGCCGTCGTCGACCACGACGATCTCGTAGGTGATGCCGGCGGCGGTGAGCACCTTCTCGATCTCGGGGACCAGCTCGACCAGGTTCTCGGCCTCGTTGTAGGCCGGCAGCAACACCGACAGCTGGGGGGACAACGGCTCTCCTCGTTCGTGCCGGACCGATCGCGCCGGGACCGGTCGAGCGTAGTGGAGCACTGGCGAACGGCTGGAGACCGGACCGTGGAGGGGCCTTGGCTAAGGTCGCCCGCCATGGCCCTCCCGTCCCCCCTCGTCCGATGAGGGCCCTGGTCACGGGGGCCGGTGGGTTCGTCGGCGGCCACCTGGTGGCCCACCTGCGGGCCGCCGGCGACGAGGTCGTCACCACCGACCCGGCCCACGGCGGGGCCGACATCACCGATGCCGCCGCCATCACCTCCGAGATCGTCGCGGCCGCGCCGGAGGTCGTGTACCACCTGGCCGGATGGGCCGACGTCGGGGGCTCGTGGGCCCGGCCCGTCGAGGCCTTCCGGGCCAACGCCGAGGGCACCCTCAACGTCTTGACCGCGGCCCAGGAGGCCGGCGTCGGGCGGGTCGTGGCCGTGTCGAGCGCCGACGTCTACGGCCAGGCCGGGCCCGACGAGATGCCCCTCACCGAGGAGAGCCCGCTGCGCCCGTCCTCGCCGTACGCCGCCTCGAAGGTCGCCGCCGACTACCTCGGCCTGCAGGCCTGGCTCGGCCACCAGCTGCCGGTGCTGCGGGTGCGGGCCTTCAACCACCTGGGCCCGGGCCAGACCGACCGCTTCGTCGCCTCCGCCCTCGCCAGCCGGATCGCCCGGGCCGAGCGCGACGGCAGCACCACGCTCACCGTCGGCAACCTGAGCGCCCGGCGCGACTACACCGACGTCCGCGACGTGGTGCGGGCCTACCGCCTGCTGGCCGAGCACGGCGATCCGGGCGAGTCCTACAACGTCTGCTCGGGTGTCGACCTGGCCGTCCAGGACATCGTCGACCGGCTGCTGTCGCTCTCGACGGCGACGCTGACGGTCGAGGTCGACCAGGCCCTCTTCCGCCCCGTCGACACGCCGGTCCTGCGCGGCTCGCACGACAAGATCACCGCCGCCACCGGCTGGCAGCCCGAGATCCCCCTCGACCAGACCCTGGCCGACCTCCTCGCCGACTGGCGCACCCGCCTCGCCGAGGCCTGATCCGGCGGCCGGCGTCAGGTCGATCGACCCTTCGCCGCACCGATCGTGACCGGCCGCACGAGGGCACCCGTCAGCGGGGCCCCGGTCGCCTCGGCGAGGGCGCGGGCCGTGGGGTCCTCGCCCCGGCGCGGCGCGTAGATGCCCGTCACGACGTAGGTCAGGGAGGCGGACCGGGTCGTCGCTCGGACCTGGTCGGGGTCGAGGGTAAGCACGATCGGTCCCCACGGGGGAACCCGCACACCGGTGATCGCCCCGATGGCGTGCTCTCGGCGGCGGATCGCCCGGGTCACCGTCACGACGCCGCGACCCCGGTCGACGACGACCTGGGTCCGCAGGCCATCGAGCACGAGGATGGGGCCCAGGGGGACGAAGGCGAAGGCCCACGGATCGCTGGCGATCCCGCCGACGACGCAGATCGCACCGAACCCCACCCCCAGGGCGACGAGCAGCACCCGGTGATGCCACGGACGGCGGAGCGTGAGGACGTCACCCGCACCCGATGCGACCGGGTCCGTCATGACGCGTCCTTCCAGGCCAGGAAGATGCCCCCGGCGCACCCGAACAGCCCCCTGAGAAGCCGGTCGGGGATGTCGGTCCCCGACGTCGCGCCCGACAGGGCGCCCAGTGCGCACTGGATGCCCCGCTCCCACGCCTTCGACACGACGAACATGGGGGGCTTGTCGAAGGGCCACGTCGG
Source organism: Iamia sp. (assembly GCA_036380755.1). Lineage (GTDB taxonomy): Bacteria > Actinomycetota > Acidimicrobiia > Acidimicrobiales > Iamiaceae > Iamia. Next base: position 7,479 of record DASVEC010000663.1, read on the forward strand.
CGCCGTGCCGACCGCGGCGCTCCCCGCGGCGTAGAGGCAACCGAGACCGCCCTGGACCGGATCGACGTCGAAGCCAGTGGAGACCACGCCCGAGCCGATGAAGCCGCCGGCACAGCCCACCGCGACGTTGCCCGACGCCGCCGCCGCTCCGGTGATGCAGCCGCCCACGGCCGCGGCGTTGATCTCGTCGACGTCGTCCCCGGCGAACAGCGCGCCCCCGATCGCGCCGGCTCCGCATCCGGCCCACATCGGGTTGCCCCCGGCGAACACGGTGAAGACGATCGTCGACGCCCCGAACACGACCCACCCGCCCTTGACCAGGACGGCGCCGTGGTCGCAGGCGAACTTCCAGTTGGCCGCCGAGCAATCCTTCACCCAGTCGCCGCACCGGAGCCCGCCCGAGTAGCTGGACTGGTCCCAGTCGACGGCGTCTCCCCCGGAGTCGAAGCACTCGGCGAGGGCCTCGAGCCGGGGGACGCAGCGCTGCGGGTTCGTCTGGCTCCGGGCCAGGTCCGTGACGATCGCCTCGCCCGAGCGACCGAAGAGCCCCTCCACGACCGACAGGACCGAGCACGTGGTGTGGTACCCGTCAGTCGGCCGGAGACCGGTCGGGTCGACCTTGTTGACCGGGTCGTTGTCGGCGTAGTGGTACGGGTTGGCGACCGTGGGCGTGCCGTCCACCCCGTCGAGCAGATCCGGCCCGACGAACAGCCCGGTGTCGGGGTCGTAGTCCCGGGCCCGGAGGTGGATGGCCCCGCCGTAGTGGAGCTCGCCCCGGTACCCGAGGGTGTGGCCACGCGCCGCCGCCCCGGGATCGCCGAAGGCGGTGTACTCGTCGCCGGTGATGGCGTCGTCGGTGTCGGGGGTGGCGACGGCCGAACCCAGTCCGTCGTGGGCCACGGGACCCTGGCAGTCGAGCGACGTGCTGTTGCACTGCACCCGCGCCAGACCGGCCGCGTACGTGGGCGTGACCACGTTCGTGCCGGTGCGCAGGCCGATGACCCGGGGGAGGCCCTGGCTGGTGTCCCAGGCGTAGGTCGTCGTCCACTGCGTCCCGGTGGCGGGGATCGTCGTGGTCGACAGGAGCCGGCCGTCGCCGCGCAGGTAGCGACGGGTCTCGTCGGTCCCGGCGGGGGTGACGTGCTTGATGGTGCCGAGCTCACCGCGAGAGGTCCAGGCCCACTGGCGATAGCTGGCGCCGCCGTTCCACGACTCGAGGGTCCGGCGGCCGGAGCCGTCGTAGGTGTAGGTGTGGGCCGTCCCCCCGATCGTCCGGCTCGTCAGCTGGCTGGCCGCGTCCCAGGCGTAGGTGGTGGTCGTCCCGCCCTGGGTGCTCGTCGTGCGCCGCCCCAGCTCGTCGTAGGCGAAGGTCTCGTCGTCCGCCGTGCCGGGGCGGTCGGCGCCCGTGAGCTGACCGGCGGCGTCGTAGCCGTAGGTCGTGGTCCCGGCCGCCGTCGTCTCGGTGAGGACCCGTCCGACGGCGTCGTGGGTCAGGTCCGTCGCCGTGGTGACCCCTCCGAGGACCTCGGTGTAGGCGTCCACCCGCCCGGAGGACGGATCCCGGTCCCAGGTCGCGGACATGCCCCCTTCGACCGTCCGGCCGACGACGAGCCCGTCGTCGTCGAGCGTCAGCGCCACGGAGTCGATCCAGCTCGAGCCGTTCCACCGCTCGACCCCGGCATGGGCGCCGTCGTCGTCGTAGACGTTGCGCTGTCGCACCCCGTTCGGGAGGGTCATCTCGACCCGCCGCCCGGCCAGGTCCCACGTCCAGGACACGTCGCGGGGCCCGAGCTCGTCGATGGCGGTGACGTTGCCGACCTCGTCGTAGGTCCAGGTGGTCGTCCCGGCGCTGGCCGTGACGCTGGTCCGACGGCCCTCGCCGTCGTAGGTGTACGTCGTCGGGACGTTCCCGAACTGCGAGGAGATCACCTGGCCGGCCTCGTCGTAGGTCAGGGTCTCGGTGCGAGCGGCGCCGTCCTTGCGCGTCGCCACCCGGCCCAGGTCGTCGTAGGTGAGGGTGGCGGCCGCCCGCCCGAGCTGGTCGATCTCCTTCGTCGGGCGATCGGCCAGGTCGTACTCCCAGTGCTGCACCCCTGACCGGGCGTCGGTCCGGGAGGTGCGGTTCCCCCGGCTGTCGTAGCCGTACGTCGTCACCCGATCCAGCGGATCGGTCACGGTGAGGACCCGACCGGCGCCGTCGTAGGTGAGCTCCACCTGGGCCCCGGAGGCGTCCGTCTGCGTGGCCACCTCCCCTGTCGGGTGGTAGGTCGTGACCGTCGTGCCGCGCATCGGATCGGCGACCGTCAACGTCCGGCCGAGATCGTCGTAGGTGGCGGTCGTGACCCGACCCTCCGGTGAGGTCACCGAGGCCACGCGGCCGTCCTCGTCGTAGTCCGTCGTCGTGGTGTCACCCGACGGCAGCTCGGCCTCGACCCGACGTCCGGCCGTGTCGTAGCGGTACTGGGTCGTCCGGTCCGTGGCATCGGTCTCGCTCGCCACCCGCCCGGCCCGGGTGAAGGTCGTCTCCCACACCCCGCCCCGGGCATCGGTCACCGCCATGACCCGACCGGCGTCGTCGTAGGCGTAGCTGGTGACCTCGCCGTTGCGGTCGGTCACCGAGGCGATCCGGTCGGACGGGCCGTACGTCGTCGTCCTGGTCTCGCCCAACGGGTCGGTCTCCACCGAGACCCGTCCGAAGGCGTCGTGGTCGGTCTCCGTGCGCTCCCCGTCCTCGTCGACCACCGCGGTCACCCGACCCTCGGCGTCGTGCTCGTAGGTGGTCGTCACACCCATCGGGTCCGTCGTCGACTCGAGCCGGCCGAGCGGCCCGTACTCGAAGGTCGTCGTGGCCAGCTCGGCCGGCACGGCGGGGTCGCCCCGCTGCTCGACGACCACGTCCCCGCTCAGGTCGATCTTGCTGATGGACGAGACCCCGTCGGCTCCGGTCACCGTCCTGACCTCGGCGATCTCGGGATCCTCGGCCCACCCCGGGTCACCCGGCCGGGCGACGCTGGACGTGGTCGTGCCGCCGGCGGGATCGGTGACCGTCGCCAGCTCGCCGTTCAGCCGGTAGGAGTAGACCGTGGCCAGGTGCGTCGTCCCGTCGTAGAGCGGGTCGCGGGTCTCGACCAGCCGACCCTCGGCGTCGAACACCTCGCTGGTGACCGCACCCCCCGGGGTCTCGGTCGTCCGCACCTCGACGGCGGCCGGGTTGGTCTCGGTCCAGCCGGGATCACCGGCCCGCACCGTCGTGTACGTCGTGACCAGTGGGGTGGTGCCGTCGTAGGTGGTCATCGTCGCCATCGATCGATCGGCGGCGTAGGTGTACTCGGTGACCACGCCGTCGGGGTCCGTCACCGACGCGACCAGACCGGGCGCGGCGTAGGTGTAGGTCGTGGTGGACAGGCCCGAGGGCGGACACGGCGTCGATGCGTCCGTGCTGGCGGGATCGCACGGCACCGACATCGTCTCGGGGTCGCGACTGGCGCCGGCGTAGGTGAAGGTCGTCGTCACCCCCGCCTCGTCGGTGCGGGTGGCCACTCGGTCGTCGGTCCGCGCCGCGGGCGACGTGTCGGGGGTGACGTACGTGGTCGTCTCGATCGTCCGGGTGGTCGCCCCCGCCGTCTCCGTCACCGCCACGACGCGCCCGGCGTCGTCGTAGGCGTGGTCGGTGTCCACCCCCTCTCGGGAGGTGGCGGACTCGGGTCGGTCGGTCGCCCACGATCGCGACACGCTGTTGCCCGCGGCGTCGGTGACCGCGACCACCTCGCCCCGGTCGTTGTACTCGTACACGGTGACGTCGCCCGACGCCGCGTTGGTCACCGTCGTGAACCCGACCGCGTCGACCAGGACGCCGAAGGGATCGGGCTTCTGGCCGTAGGCGAAGTCCAGCTCGTCGCCGGTCTCGTTCACCTGGTGGGTCACCCGTCCGAGCTCGTCGTAGGAGTTCTCGACGACCACCTCCGTCCGAGTCGCATCGACCTCGTCGATGATGCGGGCGATCCTCGGCCCCACCATCTCGTAGTGGCGCGTGCCGTAGGTCCCGGCCGGCTGGCCCACGGCGTGGGGCCGCGACACCCGGTCGAGCACGAGCAGGTCCTCGAAGCCCCGCTCGTAGCCGTAGTCGACCCGACGGCCGTCGCTGCTGGTCGCTCGGTCGATCAGGCCGTCGGGGGTCTCCTCGTCGATGATCCAGTCGACGATCTGGCCAGTGCCGTCGTAGACGGGGCTCTGGCTCCAGTCGTCGAAGACGACCTCGTGGCCGGTGTCGGTGGACATCGACTCGGGCGCCATGGCACCCCACTCGACCGTCACGGCCGGCCGCTCCGGCTCCGCCCACCC